>NZ_JAVAMR010000003.1:0-150228 GCF_030731025.1 Microbulbifer sp. 2205BS26-8
TTTCGTATCTTTATTACACCCGCAAAAGGATAAAGGCTGCCCCCGATTGGTTACTTCAGTTCAAACGAACTGCAACGATAGGTTTTTGTGAGGTAGGATATTGAGTATGAGTGCCGTAGGGATTGCAGTCTGTGAAGACTGGATTACACTCTGCAAGCTGCGATTTGACCACATTCCAGATACCGAGGATCAGTATTTGTGGCGTCTGACAATTTGAGGTCTATTGTCTGGCCATTGCTTTTTCTTACTGGTCGTAAGCATTGTCAGGCACCAAGTCGTAATTGATCCCTGTTAGATTTAGTGTCTCCGGAGGGACAAACTGGGTGGGGAGGGAGAAGCGGCGAAGAGGCCTGCATTCGCACCAGTCCAGGACTTCGACATACCCGCTTTCTTCTTGCAAGCTGTGTAGCAAACTTTTGAGCTCCGCAGCACTGGCTGAGGTCAGCAACTGGTAATCGTGCTGCCCCGTCAGTCTGACCAGGCGGGATTCCCGCTCAGCCTGTTCAATACGCAGCCAGGCATCGCCTGTATCTGTACCTTTTTTGCCAAGAATCACTGGTCCTAAAGCGTCTTCGGAGATTGTGGAAAGGTTATCTTCGATAGGGGGAAGCACGGTGCCAACCCAGACCCAGCCGGAGAGACTAATACGGCTTAACTGCCATTCGCATAGCCATACCGTCTGGTCATCGCCAATGCGAAATTCCCGATATTCACGCTGACCGAGATAATGGTCAAAACTGACTTCTGTGGAGGGGTTGTTCCTGCGAAAGCTGTGTAATTGCTGGGTCATCTCGTAGTTGACTTCCCAGTGCTTTTTCAGACGCCATTGCATGGGGTATTGGCCCCATTCGACGACATACTCCTCCTGTTCACGAATGGTATCCACGACACGCCAAAAGGTCCCATCGATCAGTATACAGATATCACCAGGGTTGCAGTCCGGGGCGATAATGCTGCACTCGGGTGAGGCCTCTGAGGCATTGACAATATGTTCACTGCGGCCTTCGATCACATCGTACCAGGGAAAACCGTGGCGCAAAGGTGGCGGGAAGGCCAGGGGTGGGCGACCGCCGAGCAGGCGGCGAAATAATACCGACTTTTCGATCTCCAGATCGGAAAGGGTATAACCTTCCTGTTGGGTGATCTGGCCCCAGGCAAAGGCGGCCCGAATCAAGTGCCTTTCACGGTCTGAGAAGCTCATGGGTATAGTCATGGGCAGCGTAAAACCGAAACCTTAACATTGCAGGGAGATGGGCGCTAATGTAATTGGCCGACATGCTACAAGTGCGACATGCCCGGACCTGGTTCGGTACACTGTCACATACGACTTTTGAGTGAAGAGGGGTGGTCATGATCGGGATACGCTGGGTGCTCACGAGTGCAGCCGTGCTTTGCGGGGTTGTATCTCCGATGGCTTGGGCCGATTCAGAGGTGGCGGAATCTCGCGATTGCTACCTGGATGGCTGGAGGAATACGCTTCGGTGTTCACGGCTCACCGTTGGTAAAGGGGATACAAGGGTGTCTTTGGCGGTGATGGTAGCGCCTGCTGTGAGCGAGAGCGATAAGGCACCGCTTTATTTACTGGCCGGTGGGCCAGGCCAGGCCGCCAGCGATCTGGCTCCGATGTTGAATCTTTTTCGCAGGGTCAATCGGGAGCGTGCGATTGTACTCGTAGATCGCCGTGGTGCAGGGCTTTCACAGTCGTTGGATTGTGGCTGGAAGCTGATGCTTCCCACGGACCTGGAGGTTTTTTCTTCGGAGTTGGCGGATTGCTACCTGGAACAGAAAAGCTTTGCCAATTCCCTGAGTAGTCGCCAAACAGTCAATGACCTGGAGAGGGTGCGAAAACATCTGGGGCACCGGAAGATTGCTCTGTGGGGTGTCTCCTGGGGTACGCGCACTGCATTGCTGTACCAGCAATGGTATCCCGAGAGCTTGAGTGTGCTGGTTCTGGATGCGGTAGCGCCAATAGAAACCAAGGTGTTTTTAACCGCACAGGCGGCAGAGGGCGCCCTACAGGCACTGGAGCGGGATTGCTTGAAAGATAGAGCCTGTGCCCAACTGGGTGATTGGCGAACCGAACTCAACGACTTGTTGGAAAACTGGCAAGCTACTGCCATACCGTTTCCCGACCCATTTACCGGCGTTCTCTCTGAAGAGCCAGTACCGCGCTGGGTTTTACAGAATGTCATCCGGGGGGCTCTCTACCATCCGGAAACAGCGGCACTACTGCCCTATGCCATCAAGCAGGCCAGTCGCGGCAACTATCTGCCGCTCTCGGCGATAGAAGGGCTGCTTCGCCAGAACATCATGTCCCTGGGACTGACCTTCTCAGTTGCCTGTGCTGAGGAGTTAAACAGAATTAGCCCTGAGGAAGTTGCCAGGGATGAGGCAGGTACTTTCCTGGGTAATGCCTTCCTGGAAATGTTTGAGCGAGGCTGCCAGGTATGGCCGGTATCCGAAAAACCATACACCAAACCAGAGCTCAGAAGTCACCCGGTTTTGCTGATTTCCGGGGAGGCGGACCCAATTACGCCCCCTCGGTATGTCGATGAGCAGTTGCAATATCTCTCCAATAAACAGCACTTGATCATTGCAGGCGGTGGGCATTCCAATACGGGCCGCGGGTGTATCCCTGAGCTGATTGCCGACTTTCTGCATGCGCCGGACAAGCCGTTGGAACAGGGGTGCATGGAGGAAATTCACAGGCCACCATTTATGGTCGATGGGTTTGGTCCGGCACCAGGAAGAAAGACGCCGTTGGTGGAAGGTGAAAATAATCTTGGGGGAGAGCATCTGTGATCAGGGTTGAATCGGTTGAAAAACAGTTTGCCAGTAGAAGTGTTTTAAAAAACCTCAGCTTTTCCGTACCCGATGGCCAAATCACCGCGCTACTGGGAGCAAATGGTGCAGGCAAGACGACCTGTCTGCGCATTATTTCCGGGCTGCTTAAAGCCGATAGTGGGAAGGTCTCCGTGGGTGGTTTGGATGTCGCCCGGCACCGCTTGGCTGCTCGACGACAGTTGGGCATTGTGGGGGATCGGGAAGGCTTGTATGAGCGTCTGACCGTTGAAGAGTATTTGACCTTTTTCGCTGGTGCCCAGGGGCTTGCCGGAGAGGCACTGGAGCGAGCGCTGGAATCTGTGCGTGTTGAGCTGGAGCTGGATAGTGTTTGGAATCGCCGCACCAAGGGGTTTTCCCAGGGGGAGCGCATGAAGGTTTCCCTTGCTCGCGCACTCATTCACCGCCCAGGTCACCTGATTCTCGATGAGCCCACCCGCGGCCTTGATGTGCTCGCTGCGCGCCTGTTGCGTAAAACACTGTTGCAACTGCGCGCACAAGGGACTGCCATTTTATTCTCGAGCCATGTGATGGCGGAGGTCTCTGAGCTTTCAGATTCTGTCTTGGTAATGTCGGAAGGGGTCATTGTTGGTCATGGTGCACCGGAAGAACTGATGCATCTTTCAGGAACAGGCAGCCTGGAAGAGAGTTTCGTCGCTCTTGCCTATGGCATTAAAGGGACAAGCCATGGTGAGGGGGTGCTGGTATGAATTTTGGCAGGAGTTTGGTGTGGCAGCAGAGCTTTGCATTACTGCGCAAGGAGTGTCTGGAGATATGGCGTGATCGCCGGGCCGTATTTACGGCAATGATCACCTGCTTGTTGCTCCCAACTCTGAGTATTGGCGGGATCGTTTATGCGGTCAAAAACAATGCAGAGGATAGATTGCGGTTGGCGCTGCTTTCCAGGGAAGCAGTCCCCTTTTTGGAGCGGCAGTTAGCGGGCGCTCGCCTTGAGGTGAAAACCATCCAAGAGGGCGCGCCCAAGGCACTGCTCGAAAATGGGTTCGATCTGGTTCTGGAAGTGGGTGACAATTTTAACTCAGCATTTCGAAACCTTCTGGTGCCTAAACTGTATCTTTATATGGATAGCTCAGCAAAAGGTATTCATGAACAGGTCTCTTACCTCCAAAGGCACTTGGGTGAATTTCAGTCAATAGTGGCGAGACAGCGATTGATAGCGAGAGGCGTTGCCCCCCAAGTATTGATCCCGTGGCAGTTGGAGGTTCGGGATGTGAGTGCGCCTTCAGAGCGGGGCGCGCTGCTTCTTACCATGATGCCCAGTATGCTGATACTGGGCATCTTTGTAGCCTGTCTTGGCGCATCCATAGACAGCTCCGCGGGGGAGCGGGAACGTCTCAGTCTGGAGGTATTGTTACAGCAACCCCTGGCGGGCTCGCAGATCGTGTTGGCGAAAGTTTTGGCGGTATCCAGTATCGGCTGGCTCAGCGGTCTTGTTGGGATTGCCGGTATGGTATCTGTGCTGCCACTACTGCCTTTATCAGAGCTGGGGATCCAGTATTCGGTTTCCCTCTATGCAATCCCTGTGATGGGACTGCTGTTGCTGCCCTTGTCCCTGTTGGTAGCCGTGGCCCAGATTCTCCTGGCGCTGCGCTCCCAATCGTTTAAAGATGCCCAAATGCAACTGGGGCTATTGCAAATTGTGCCACTGTTAATACTGTTTGGCCTGGATATGTCCAAAGTGGATCTTGAGGCTCCAGTCTGGCAGCTTGTGCCATTAGTGGGGCAGCAACAGTGGCTAAAGGCGCTGCTGGTAGGCGAGACAATATCTTTACCGCTGGCAATCGCTGGCTCTCTGGTCACCCTTTCTATGGCTGGGCTGTGTATATTAGTGGGTGCCGGTGCCCTACAGCGCGAGCGCTTGCTGGGGGCGACCTAGCAGGTAAGTCGAGGCTTGTGATGCTATGACCGATTCTCGCGAGGGGCTGCTGAGCATTAATTTGCAGTCCATTGCAGATAACTATCAGGACCTGGTCACTCGGGTGGCAGGCGGCGCCCGTTGTGGCGCGGTGGTCAAGGCAGATGCCTACGGCCTGGGTATGTCCCATGTGGCACCGACGCTTTATCGGCAGGGGTGTCGCGACTTCTTTGTTGCAACCCAGGCGGAGGGGGAGAGCCTTCGGGACGCGCTGGGTGATGATGTCCCTATCGTCATTCTGACCGGTGTACGTGCTGGGGCGGAGCTGGAGTGCGCCCGCGCAGGGCTTATGCCGACGCTGTTCACACTCGAACAATTGCGCCACTGGGTGGGGACATGCGCCCGCGCTGGGTTGGAGGCGCCCTGTGCTGTGAAAGTGGACTCGGGGATGACCCGATTGGGGTTGAGTGCGGAAGAGTTCGAGCACCTGTTGCGGGATCGCGAGCTCCTGCGCCTGGCAGATATTCGCATACTACTCAGTCACCTGGCTTGTGCAGATGAGCCGCAACACGCGCAAAATATACAGCAACTGCGCAGTTTCAAAGAGGCAGGGCAGAGGCTGCGAACACTTTGCCCGAATATCCAGCTGAGCCTCGCCAATTCATCGGGTATCTTCCTTGGGAAGGATTATCACTTTGATATCGTGCGTCCCGGTTCCGCACTCTATGGCATCAACCCGGTACCCGGCATCCCCAACCCCATGCGGTCCACCGTGACACTCAGCCTGCCCATAGTGCAAAAGCGGCATCTAAGCCAAGAACAATCTGTCGGTTATGGTGCTACCCAGCGGATGGCGGCGGGGAGTTGGCTAGCGGTGGCCCGTGGTGGCTATGCCGACGGTATAATGCGTGCCCAAGGGGGGCGCGGTCACGGCTGGGCTTGTGGTCGCAAGCTGCCGATTGTGGGGCGCATATCCATGGATTCCACCACGTTTGATATCTCCGCGCTTTCGGCGAAAGAGCGCGAGTCCCTGCAGTCGATCGAAATCCTTAATCAGGACCTGACTGTGGATGAGGTGGCGCAATATGCGGACACCATTGGTTATGAAGTGTTGACCAGCCTGGGCCATCGCTATTTCCGTCGCTATATATAAAAGGTTGATCAAGTTGCAAGACAGTACCGTAAAAAGTCCGCTGGCGCAGTTGCGCCCCGTTCTGTCATTGCTGGCAGATGGCAGGATGCATTCCGGTGAATCTCTCGGCGCTGCCCTGGGGATAAGCCGAGCAGCGGTCTGGAAGCAGTTGCAGAAGCTCGGGCAATACGGTCTGGTACTGGAGTCGGTCAAAGGGCGCGGCTACTGTCTGCGCGGGGGGCTGGACCTGCTCGCGGCGGAGAAAATTCATGCGGCGCTGGGTGACCGGAGCAGGTCGCTTTTGCACTCGCTGATCCTGCGTGACGAGGTGGATTCCACAAATGCCCAATTACTGGCATTAATGGAAGCGGGTACCGGGCACGCTGTAGTGATGTTTGCCGAGTACCAGAGCACTGGCCGCGGACGCCGCGGGCGCCACTGGGTCAGTCCTTTTGGTGCCGGAATCCTCCTTTCGGTTGGCTGGGAATTTAGCGGTGGCGTACAGAGTCTGGAAGGGTTAAGTCTCTCTGTTGGAGTAGCGCTTGCGCGGGCTTTGGGGCGCTTTGAAGTTCCCGGTGTTCGCCTCAAATGGCCCAATGATATCTGGTGCCGGGGGCGCAAGCTGGCCGGAGTTTTGCTGGAATTAAAGGGCGATCTCACCGATCGCTGTGGGGTGGTGATTGGTATCGGCCTGAATAGCGGTTTGCGCGGTCAGGCTGCCGGTGCAATTGATCAGCCCTGGGCGGATCTGCAGCGGGTGTGCCCGGGTATCCCGCGCAATCTCCTGGCAGCGACCATACTGGACGAATTGTTGCCATTGCTGAAAGATTACCCGGAACAGGGCTTCCGTGCCTACCGCGATGCCTGGGCCGCCCTGGACCAGTTTGCAGGGCAGCCAGTGGTCCTGCAGTCCGGAACCGAAACCTGGCGTGGCACGGCGGCGGGCGTGAGTGACAAAGGGGCCCTGATACTGGAGATGGCCGGTGAATTGAAGTACTTCCATGGAGGGGAGATCTCATTGCGGGGACAGGTGTGATTCTCGAACTAGATATCGGTAATAGCCGGGGAAAATGGCGTTTGCTCGCCGGGGAAAAGGTGGGGTTGCGGGGTGGTTTTGACGTTGCTGCACTCGCCGCGGGTAGATTACCCGGGGATTGGGGTGAGCTTCGCCCCACACGGGTGCGCGCTGTGAATGTGGCGGGCCCTGTTGTAGCTGAGTTGCTAGTGAATCATGTGTGGAATCTGTTCTCTCTGGAGGTAGAGTTTTCACAGGTGGAGTCGGAGTGCGCCGGTGTCGTTTGTGGGTACGACAACCACAGCTTGCTCGGAGCAGATCGCTGGCTCGCCATGCTAGCGGCCTATGGGCAATCTCGGCGGGCCGCCTTGATTGTCGATTGTGGCAGCGCGGTGACCCTGGATCTGCTGGATAATGACGGACGCCATCTTGGTGGATATATCGCACCCGGCATCGGTCTGATGCAGCGCTCCCTGCGCGTGGATACGCACGCTGCGAGAAGCGCGCGAGACATTGCTCTGAACGACCCCCTGTGTGCCGGGCGCACGACCGATGAAGGGGTAAACCGGGGGTTGCTATTGATGGTGCTCGGCGCCATTGATCGCGCTCTGGAGGAGTTGCAACACAGTGCCGGGCGCGAATCGCTCCTTTGGCTCACCGGTGGCGATGCGCCGCTGCTGTCGACGTTCTGCCGGCGAGAACATCGCCTGGTCCCGGATCTGGTGCTGGATGGCCTTTCTTTGAGCAACCCGTGAATGAATGACACTGAATATGCGTTGGATAGCTTTTTTTCTCCTGCTGCTGAATCTTGGTCTTTTTACCTGGTACATGGCCACCCCTCCGTCCGAGGGCGGTACCGGGGTCGCGGGCGAAGACGGGACTGGGCAGGGGCGGCGCCTTGTTATGATCAGTGAAGCGTCGCCGGGGGCGCTGCCAGCAGCCGAGGCGGCATCCGCGTCAATCTCCGCTGTCACTGCGCAGGAACAACACTGCACCCTGATTGGCCCCTTTCCGCAGATCTACCGGGGGCAGGACATTATGCAGCGCCTGAAGGCCCTGCAGGTTCAAGGGGATTTGCGCGAAATAGAGATGCAGGGACAGATGCGCTACTGGGTGTTTCTGCCCCCGTTGCATTCGCGGCGCGAGGCTTTCAACAAGTTGCGTGAGCTGCAGGCTCAGGGTATCGATAGCTATGTTATCCCCAAAGGTACACTTGCCGATGGGATCTCTTTTGGCATTTTCAGCGAGCGTGCTCGCGCCGAACTGCTCGTGGCGGAACTCAGCAGCAAGGGTATTGGTGCAAAATTCCGCGAAGAGCCGCAGACTTACCTGGAGCGATGGATCGTCTTGAAGCCGGGGGCTCTGGAGCATTTGGCCACGGAGTTTTGGCAGCAACTTGGAGAGGAATATCCCGAATTGGATCGACGTCAAAATCTCTGTTCTGAAGTGGCTGGATGATATTTGACCTGCCTTTAGACCTAAATTCTGATCGCCGCTCCCTGGAGGACTGAGTTCGTCGAAACAAGGTAATTGGCGACAAAAGAATTCTGATTTATCTGTATAAAGGGTGTTGCTTGTCAGGATAACTTCCCATAGAATCCCGCCTCCACTGACGGGGCTCAGTTTGGCCCTGAAGGTGAACGGGAAAGAGCTGGCGTAGCTCAGTTGGTAGAGCAGCTGACTTGTAATCAGCCGGTCGGGGGTTCGACTCCTCTCGCCAGCTCCATTCTTACCCCGGCGCGACTCGGCATGAGCATTTCAGGTAACTCCTTGAAATCCAAAGAAAGACGTTGAGTTCACCGGAGAGAGGTGTGGAAAATGCACGCCGCTTAGAGCAGGGGTTCCCGAGTGGCCAAAGGGATCAGACTGTAAATCTGACGCGAAAGCTTCGGTGGTTCGAATCCACCCCCCTGCACCATATTTATACCGTAATATGTGGCCGGCCAAGTAGTAAAGAGGGTTCGGGTACAAGTTCTCGCAAGCGGGCATAGTTCAATGGTAGAACCTCAGCCTTCCAAGCTGATGATGCGGGTTCGATTCCCGCTGCCCGCTCCAAGCAAGAGCGCGGCTCGAGAGTGCTCCCGAGCGACCCGCTATAGGAAGGTCACCCGGATTGGTGATAACTGGCTCATGTAGCTCAGGGGTAGAGCACACCCTTGGTAAGGGTGAGGTCGGCGGTTCAAATCCGCCCATGAGCTCCATTTTTCGATAGCCGCAAGAGTGAAAGGCTCTTGTGGCTGTTTGTATCGGGGTCTGGGTTTCCGGGCCGGATTCGCATGTTCTGGACGTGGGTGATGCCGTTATTGGCGCGCCTATACTAGGAGGCTGCAATGGCAAAAGAAAAGTTTGAACGTTCCAAGCCCCACGTAAACGTGGGCACTATCGGTCACGTAGATCACGGTAAAACCACCCTGACCGCAGCGCTGACCCGTGTATGTGCGGAGGTCTGGGGCGGTGACGCAGTGGCTTTCGACGGTATCGACAATGCGCCGGAAGAGCGTGAGCGCGGTATCACCATCGCCACCTCTCACGTTGAGTACGAGTCCCCCACCCGCCACTACGCCCATGTGGATTGCCCGGGACACGCCGACTACGTGAAGAACATGATTACCGGAGCCGCGCAGATGGACGGCGCGATTCTGGTGTGCTCCGCCGCTGACGGCCCCATGCCGCAGACCCGCGAGCACATCCTGCTGTCCCGCCAGGTGGGCGTCCCTTACATCGTTGTGTTCCTGAACAAAGCGGACATGGTCGACGACGAAGAGCTGCTCGAACTGGTGGAAATGGAAGTGCGCGAACTGCTCGACCAGTACGAGTTCCCGGGTGACGATACCCCGATCATTGTCGGTTCCGCCCTGATGGCTTTGAACGGCGAAGACGACAACGAGCTGGGCACCACCGCGGTGAAGAAGCTGGTTGAAACCCTGGATGAGTACATTCCCGAGCCGGAGCGCGCGGTAGACCAGCCGTTTTTGATGCCGATCGAAGACGTCTTCTCCATTTCCGGTCGCGGTACCGTAGTGACCGGTCGTGTGGAGCGCGGAATTATCAAAACCGGTGACGAGATCGAAATCGTCGGTATCAAGGAAACCACCTCCACCACCTGTACCGGTGTGGAGATGTTCCGCAAGCTGCTCGACGAGGGTCGTGCAGGTGAAAATATCGGTGCACTGCTGCGCGGTACCAAGCGCGATGAGGTGGAGCGTGGACAGGTACTGGCGAAGCCGGGCTCTATCACACCGCACACCAAGTTCGAGGCGGAAGTATATGTACTGTCCAAGGACGAAGGCGGCCGTCACACCCCGTTTTTCAAGGGCTACCGTCCGCAGTTTTACTTCCGTACCACCGATGTGACCGGTGCGGTAGAGTTGCCGGAAGGTACCGAGATGGTCATGCCGGGCGACAATATCCAAATGGTTGTCACCCTGATTGCCCCGATTGCGATGGAAGACGGCCTGCGCTTTGCAATTCGCGAGGGTGGTCGCACTGTCGGTGCCGGCGTGGTTGCTAAGATCATTGAGTAATCCTTGATCGTCGTATCGCCGGGTTCTCTGACGGTGAATCAGATGGGAGAGGGTGTGGATACACTCTCTATCTCCGAACACTCGTGCTGTACAGGCCAGTAGTTCAATTGGTAGAGCACCGGTCTCCAAAACCGGGTGTTGGGGGTTCGAGTCCCTCCTGGCCTGCCATTTAAATCACTCCGCTTGGGATAAGCTTGGGGGTGTCGCAAAACCCTGCCTGTCAGTGGGGATTTTGTGTTTTGAGCGCTAAGCGCTTATTGATAGTGCGCCAAGGGCTTATTTATATGAATGCTAAAGCTGAAGCGAAATCCTTTCGTCTCGACGGCCTGAAGTGGTTTCTGGTGGTGCTGCTGGTTGGCAGTGCCGTTGCAGGCAACTCTTATTACGCCGAATTCCCCTTGATTTACCGCGTACTGGCGATGACGGCCATCTGCCTGGTTGCCTTGGTCGTGGTAGTGAACACCGCCAAAGGTAATGCTCTCTGGCAATTGTTGCGCGAAGCACAAACAGAGGTTCGGCGTGTGGTCTGGCCGACCCGCCAAGAGGCAACGCAGACCACAGTGGTCGTGGTGGTGTTTGTGCTGATTATGGCGTTAATTCTCTGGGGGCTGGACTCCGCTTTGGGTTGGGCAGTTTCCAAACTTATCGGCTAAAGGTTGATACATGTCAAAGCATTGGTATGTGGTCCAGGCTTACTCGGGATATGAGAAACGTGTCGCCAGCTCTTTGAAAGAACGCATTGAGCTGCACGAGATGGACCATCTGTTTGGTGAAGTGCTGGTTCCCACCGAAGAAGTGGTGGAAATGCGGGCTGGGCAGAAGCGCAGGAGTGAGCGCAAGTTTTTTCCGGGCTACGTCCTGGTGGAAATGGAGCTGAATGACGACACCTGGCACCTGGTGAAAGAAACGCCCCGTGTGCTCGGTTTTATTGGTGGCAAGGCGGACAGGCCGGCGCCTATCACCGATCGTGAGGCACAGGCTATCCTGAATCGCATAGACGACTCTGTAGACAAGCCCAAGCCTAAAACCCTGTTCGAACCCGGTGAGATGGTTCGGGTGATCGATGGCCCATTTAATGATTTCAACGGCGTGGTCGAAGAGGTCAACTATGAGAAGAGCCGCCTGCGTGTGGCAGTGTTGATCTTCGGGCGTTCCACCCCGGTTGAGCTGGAGTTTAGCCAAGTAGAAAAGTCCTGATTCCAGTGCGTTTTTTTCCCTCTTTTGCCGGAAGGTAGAAGGGGATTTTCGCGTCCCCGGAAAACAGGATTGTGTTTTTCGGGTATTCGGGGAGCAGATCCCTGCAGCCGTCAGGGCTGCCTGGGAAAAGCGCTATCACCCATCTAGAGGAGAGCTGTAATGGCTAAGAAAGTTGAAGCTTATATCAAGCTGCAAGTGGCTGCGGGTCAAGCTAACCCCAGTCCGCCCGTCGGCCCTGCACTGGGTCAGCACGGTGTAAACATCATGGAATTCTGCAAGGCCTTCAATGCCCAGACCCAGGGTATGGAGCCGGGACTGCCGGTGCCGGTTGTAATCTCTGTATACAGTGATCGCTCCTTCACCTTCATTATGAAGACCCCGCCTGCCGCAGTATTGCTGCGCAAGGCTGCCAAGATCAAAAGCGGTTCCGGTCGCCCCAATACGGAGAAGGTGGGCAGGGTTACCCGCGCCCAGTTGGAAGAGATTGCCACCACCAAAATGCCCGACCTGAGCGCATCCGATATGGACGCGGCCGTGCGTACCATCGCCGGTTCTGCACGCAGCGCCGGTATCGAAGTGGAGGGTCTGTAATATGGCTAAATTGAGCAAGCGCCAGCGCGCTATCGCTGAGCAAGTGGAAGCTGGCAAGGCTTACGGCATCGAAGAGGCGATCGCGCTTCTGAAAACGCTGTCCAGTGTTAAGTTTGCGGAGACGGTAGACGCCTCTGTCAACCTGGGCATCGACCCGCGCAAATCTGACCAGGCTGTTCGCGGTGCGACTACACTGCCGCACGGTACCGGTAAAGAGGTGCGCGTTGCTGTCTTCACCCAGGGCGCCAACGCTGATGCGGCCAAGGAAGCCGGTGCTGACCTGATCGGTATGGACGAGCTGGCTGCTGAGGTAAAAGCGGGCAAGATGGACTTCGATGTCGTCATCGCTTCCCCGGATGCGATGCGCGTTGTTGGCCAGTTGGGCCAGATTCTCGGGCCGCGCGGCCTGATGCCGAACCCGAAGACCGGAACCGTAACTCCCGATGTTGCTACTGCGGTAAAAAATGCCAAGGCGGGCCAGGTGCGTTTTCGCGCTGATAAAGGCGGCATCATTCACGGCGGTATCGGTAAAGTGGCTTTTGACGCAAGTGCACTGAAAGAAAATCTGGAAGCGCTGGTTGCTGATCTGAAGAAAGCCAAGCCGGCTTCTGCCAAGGGCGTATTTCTGAAGAAGATCACCCTGAGCACCACGATGGGCCCGGGCCTGACTATCGATCAGTCTTCCCTGAACATCTAATTGAAACTGCACAGTGGCAAATACCGCTGGGCAGTACAGTGAACTTTGGGGCTCACCCCTATGCTTTGGCAAAAGGGTGGGCCGTCAAAGACCGTAGGTGCCCGGTGCGTTGAGGTTGAACGCATCTGGCTTAATCCGAACTTCGGCCAGGCGGGCCAACAAGAGGTTCGAGCCTACGCAGACGGTGTCGCCCAAACCAGTATTTTTACTGGATTTGCGCTTTATGCACCGAAATGGGTCGGACGATTGCGTCCGGTTTTTTCAAATCCAGGAGTGACATTATGGCTATTGGACTCGAAGACAAAAAAGCGATTGTCGCAGAAGTCCAGCAAGCTGCTTCCGGCGCTCTGTCTGCGGTCGTTGCGGATTCCCGTGGCGTTACCGTAAATGACATGACCGCCCTGCGCAAAGAGGCGCGCGAGAACGGCGTTTGGTTGAAAGTCGTGCGCAATACTTTGGCGCGTCGCGCTCTGGCAGGTACCGATTACGAATGTCTGACCGACAAATTCGTAGGTCCCAGCATCATTGCATTTTCCAGCGAACATCCGGGTGCTGGTGCGCGCATCCTGAGCCAGTTCGCCAAGGGCAATGACAAGCTGGACCTGAAAGGGGCTGCCTTTGAGGGTGCGATCACCGACGTTGCCCTGTTGGCAAGCCTGCCGACATTTGACGAGGCGATCGCCAAACTGATGAGCGTGTTGAAAGAAGCATCTGCTGGCAAGCTGGTTCGTACGATTGCGGCCATTCGCGACCAAAAAGAGCAGGAAGCTGCGTAAGGTATTCGCACAAGTGAATCGCGGTTTCAAAACGAAATACGAGCAGTTACTGCTCAAATTAATTCAGGTAATGACTCATGTCTCTGACTAAAGAAGATATCATCAACGCAGTTGCCGAAATGTCCGTCAAGGACGTCGTCGAGCTGATCGAAGCGATGGAAGAGAAGTTCGGTGTAACTGCTGCAACAGCAGTGGTGGCCGGTCCGGCTGCTGCTGAGGCGGCTGAGGAAAAGGATGCTTTCGATGTAATCCTGACCGCAGTAGGCGACAAGAAAGTAAATGTGATCAAGGCTGTTCGCGGCATCACTGGCCTGGGCCTGAAGGAGGCCAAGGCCCTGGTTGACGGCGCTCCCAGCCCGCTGAAGGAAGGCGTGAGCAAGGACGAGGCCGAAGCCGCTAAGAAAGAACTGGAAGACGCCGGCGCATCTGTAGAACTGAAGTAATTCAGTTGTAGTGATTCCCGCTATCAGTCGTTTGATACGGTGGGTGGCGGTAAGGCTGGTGGACTTTTGTCTGCCGGCCTTTTTGCCGTTTGCAGTGCTGGGGTTTTGCCGGAAATAGCGTGGCAAATCCCATCAACTATCGTGCAGTGACTGCACTGCCTGAAATATGGAGAGGATTCTGACCAGAACAGTGAAGCTGTGTTGTTCAGAGGCTTCTCGCCCGTAAAAGCTCCCGAGTGGAGTTCCACGAAGTCTTGCCACCGATCAAGCTGGGGAATTTGAATGGCTTACTCATATACTGAGAAAAAACGTATCCGCAAGGATTTTGGCAAACTGCCCAAGGTCATGGATGTGCCCTTCCTGCTTGCGATACAGCTGGATTCATATCGCAATTTTACACAGGCTGACAAGCGCCCCGACGACCGCCTGGACATCGGCCTGCAGGCGGCGTTTAAATCCGTTTTTCCAATTGTCAGCTATTCCGGCAATGCCGCCCTGGAGTATGTAAGCTATACGCTCGGTAAGCCCGCTTTTGATGTCAAGGAATGCACCCTGCGCGGGGTGACTTACGCCTGTCCCCTACGCGTGCGCGTGCGCCTGATTATTTACGATAAGGAGTCTGCGAATAAGTCCATTAAGGACATCAAAGAGCAGGAAGTGTACATGGGCGAGATTCCGCTCATGACCGATAACGGTACCTTCGTAATCAACGGCACCGAGCGCGTCATCGTCTCCCAGTTACACCGCTCCCCGGGTGTATTTTTTGATCACGACAAAGGCAAGACCCACTCCTCCGGCAAACTGTTGTATGCCGCCCGCGTTATTCCCTATCGCGGTTCCTGGCTCGATTTCGAGTTCGATCCGAAAGATCTGGTGTTTGTACGCATTGATCGTCGTCGTAAACTGCCGGCGACCATCCTGTTGCGCGCTCTGGGCTTCAGCTCCCAGGAAATGCTGGAGATGTTTTTCGAAACCAGCAGGTTTGAACTGCTGGAGGACCGCGTCAGCCTGGAGCTGATTCCCTCCCGCCTGCGCGGTGATGTGGCTTTCTTCGACATCAAGGACAGCAAAGACAAGGTGGTGGTGGAAGAGGGGCGACGCATCACGCCCCGCCATATCCGCCAGTTGGAAAAAGCCGGCGTCAAGAATCTGGAAGCGCCACTGGAATACTTGCTTGGGCGTATTCTGGCGCACGATGTGATTGATGAATCTACCGGCGAGATCGCGGTCGAGTGCAACACGGAGATTACCGATGAGATCATCGCCAAGCTGCAGGGGCTCAAGGTCAAACACTGTGAAACCCTGTATACCAACGATCTCGATCGCGGCCCGTTTATCTCCGATACCCTACGCGCAGATCCCTCCCGCACCCAATTGGAAGCGCTGGTAGAAATCTATCGTATGATGCGCCCGGGCGAACCGCCCACCAAGGAGTCAGCGGAGTCCCTATTCGAAAACCTGTTCTTTACCGACGAGCGTTACGACCTGTCCGCCGTTGGCCGCATGAAGTTCAACCGCCGCCTCGGCCGCGAAGACGAGACCGGTCCGGGAACCCTGAGCAAGGAGGATATTGTCGAAGTCCTCAAGACGCTGATTGATATCCGCAACGGCCAGGGTATGGTGGACGATATCGACCACCTGGGTAACCGCCGGGTGCGCTCCGTGGGCGAGATGGCCGAAAACCAGTTCCGCGTGGGACTGGTACGCGTTGAGCGCGCCGTCAAGGAGCGCCTGTCCATGGCTGAGTCCGAGGGCCTGATGCCGCAGGACCTGATCAATGCCAAGCCGGTGGCGGCGGCGGTCAAGGAATTCTTCGGTTCCTCGCAGTTGTCACAGTTTATGGACCAGAACAACCCGCTGTCGGAAGTGACCCACAAGCGCCGCGTTTCCGCGCTGGGTCCGGGTGGCCTGACCCGCGAGCGTGCCGGTTTTGAAGTGCGCGATGTCCATTCGACCCATTACGGTCGCGTATGTCCGATTGAAACCCCGGAGGGGCCGAATATTGGACTGATCAACTCGCTCGCCACCTACGCCCGCGCCAACCACTACGGCTTTCTTGAGAGCGCCTACCGCAGGGTGATCGACGGTCACGTAACTGACGAAATCGAATATCTGTCCGCTATCAATGAAGCCAATTACGTGATTGCCCAGGCGTCTGCAGCGGTTGATGGGGAAGGACGCTTTACCGATGATCTGGTAAGTGTGCGTTACCAGAATGAATTTACCCTGAAAGCACCGGGCGAAATCCAGTATATGGATGTTTCTGCCAAGCAGGTGGTGTCTGTGGCCGCGGCCATGATTCCGTTTCTGGAGCACGATGATGCCAACCGTGCCCTGATGGGTTCGAACATGCAGCGCCAGGCGGTTCCAACTCTGCGCGCCGAGAAACCACTGGTGGGCACCGGTATGGAGCGCACCGTAGCCCGTGACTCCGGTGTGTGCGTGGTGGCCAAGCGCGGTGGCGTGATCGAGCGAGTCGACTCCAGCCGTGTGGTTGTACGCGTAGCGGATGCCGAGGTGGAAACCGGTGATGCCGGTGTGGATATCTACAACCTGACCAAATATATCCGCTCGAATCAGAATACCTGTATCAATCAGCGCCCGATCGTGAATACCGGTGATCGCGTGGCCCGCGGCGATATTCTCGCCGACGGTCCCTCCATCGATCTTGGTGAGCTGGCCCTGGGCCAGAATATGCGCATCGCGTTTATGCCCTGGAACGGATACAACTTCGAGGACTCCATCCTTATCAGCGAGCGCGTGGTACAGGAAGACCGCTTCACCACCATCCATATTCAGGAGCTGACCTGTATTGCCCGCGACACCAAGCTGGGCAGTGAGGAAATCACCGCGGATATTCCCAACGTGGGGGAGTCCGCCCTGAACAAACTGGATGAGTCCGGCATTGTGTATATCGGTGCGGAAGTGGGGGCCGGCGATATCCTGGTGGGCAAGGTCACTCCGAAAGGGGAAGCCCAGCTGACCCCGGAGGAAAAACTGCTGCGTGCGATTTTTGGTGAGAAGGCATCCGATGTGAAGGACACCTCCCTGCGCGCGCCCAGTGGCACCCGGGGTACCGTAATCGATGTACAGGTGTTTACCCGCGATGGCCTGCAGAAAGACCAGCGCTCCATCGATATCGAAAAGGCGCAGTTGGATGAAGTACGCAAGGACCTGAACGAAGAATACCGTATCGTGGAGGGTGCGACCTTCGAGCGTCTGCAGGCAGCGCTGCAGGATCAGAGAGCCGCCGGTGGCAAAGGCATCAGCAAGGGGCAGGAGCTGACCGCGGAAGCGCTGGGCGCGCTGCCGCGTGAAGACTGGTTCAAGCTGCGCATGGAAGACGAAAGCCTGAATGAACAGTTGGAAAAAGCGGAAGCCCAGTTGAAAGAGCGCCGCAAACTGCTTGACGAAGCCTTCGAAGACAAGAAGAAAAAACTGGAGTCCGGTGATGATCTGGCCCCGGGTGTACTGAAAATTGTCAAGGTGTATCTGGCGATCAAACGCCGCATCCAGCCGGGCGACAAGATGGCCGGTCGCCATGGGAACAAGGGCGTAATCTCCGTGATCAAGCCCGTCGAGGATATGCCCTACGATGAAAACGGCGAGCCGGTGGATATCGTCCTGAACCCCCTGGGTGTACCCTCGCGGATGAACGTCGGCCAGGTTCTGGAAATGCACCTGGGCATGGCCGCCAAGGGGCTCGGCGTGAAAATCGACCGTATGATCAAGGAGCAGCAGGAAGTCGCCAAGGTGCGCGGATTCCTGGATGCGGTTTACAACTCCACCGGTGGCCGTCGCGAAGAGTTGCAGGCTCTGTCCGATGAGGAGGTCATGGCGATGGCGCAGAACCTGCGTTGCGGTGTGCCTATGGCGACGCCGGTTTTCGACGGTGCCGATGAGAGCGAGATCAAGCAACTGCTGTGCCTTGCCGATATCCCCGATTCCGGTCAGATCACCCTGCACGACGGCCGCACCGGCGATGCCTTTGAGCGCCCGGTGACCGTGGGCTACATGTACATGCTGAAGCTGAACCACCTGGTGGACGACAAGATGCACGCGCGTTCTACCGGTTCCTACAGCCTGGTGACCCAGCAGCCGCTGGGCGGCAAGGCACAATTTGGCGGTCAGCGTTTCGGGGAGATGGAAGTCTGGGCGCTGGAAGCCTACGGTGCCGCCTACACCCTGCAGGAAATGCTCACGGTCAAATCCGACGACGTGGAAGGACGCACCAAGATGTACAAGAACATCGTGGACTCGGATCACCGTATGGAGCCCGGTATGCCGGAGTCCTTCAATGTTCTGGTGAAGGAAATCCGCTCTCTCGGCATGAACTTCGAGCTCGAGCACGAGTAGGACTGACGGGCACAGAAGCCAAGCAGGTGAATTGAGACAAGCGCCGGCGCCCTGAGAGCAATGGGGCCCGGCCCACCCGGCACAGTCTATAGCCGGGTTGATTACCCCCTAGTGGAGGAAAGGCCTTGAAAGATTTATTAAACCTGGTGAAGTCCCAGGAGCAGTTGGAAGAGTTTGATGCGATCCGCATCGGTCTGGCCTCGCCGGACATGATCCGCTCCTGGTCCTACGGTGAAGTGAAAAAGCCGGAAACCATCAACTACCGCACCTTCAAGCCTGAGCGCGAAGGTTTGTTCTGCGCCAAGATTTTTGGTCCGGTGAAAGACTACGAGTGCCTGTGCGGCAAGTACAAGCGCATGAAGCACCGCGGCATTATCTGTGAGAAATGTGGCGTTGAAGTGACAAAGGCCAAGGTGCGTCGGGAGCGTATGGGCCACATCGAACTGGCCAGCCCGGTTGCGCATATCTGGTTCCTGAAATCCCTCCCGTCCCGTATCGGCCTGCTGCTGGATATGACCCTGCGGGATATCGAGCGCGTGCTCTACTTTGAATCCTACGTGGTGACCGAGCCGGGCATGACCACTCTGGAGCGCGGCCAGCTGCTCAACGATGAGCAGTACTTCGAGGCGATGGAGGAGTTCGCTGACGAGTTCGAGGCGAAGATGGGTGCCGAGGCGATTCAGGAACTGATGAGCGATATCGAGCTGCCGGCGGAAATCCAGCGTCTGCGGGAGGAGATTCCGGCCACCAACTCCGAAACCAAGATCAAGAAACTGTCCAAACGCCTGAAGTTGCTGGAGGCCTTCTACAAGTCCGGCAACAACCCCGAGTGGATGATCATGCAGGCCCTGCCGGTACTGCCGCCGGACCTGCGTCCGCTGGTACCCCTGGATGGTGGCCGCTTTGCGACTTCGGATCTGAACGACCTGTATCGCCGTGTGATCAACCGCAACAACCGTCTCAAGCGCCTGCTGGAGCTGAATGCACCGGATATTATCGTACGCAACGAAAAGCGCATGCTGCAGGAGTCCGTGGACGCGCTGCTGGATAACGGCCGTCGCGGCCGCGCCATCACTGGCTCCAACAAGCGCCCGCTGAAGTCCCTGGCGGACATGATCAAGGGCAAGCAGGGCCGCTTCCGCCAGAACCTGCTGGGCAAGCGCGTGGACTATTCCGGCCGCTCCGTGATCGTGGTGGGGCCGACCCTGCGCCTGCACCAATGCGGTCTGCCCAAGAAAATGGCCCTGGAGCTGTTCAAACCGTTTATTTTCGGCAAGCTCGAAGCCCGCGGCCTGGCCACCACCATCAAGGCAGCCAAGAAAATGGTCGAGCGCGAAGAGGCGGTGGTATGGGATATCCTCGATGAAGTGATCCGCGAGCACCCGGTACTGCTCAACCGCGCCCCGACCCTGCACCGTCTGGGTATTCAGGCGTTCGAGCCGGTACTGATCGAAGGCAAGGCGATTCAGCTGCACCCGCTGGTGTGCGCGGCCTATAACGCCGATTTCGACGGTGACCAGATGGCGGTGCACGTACCCCTGACCATCGAAGCGCAGCTGGAATCCCGCGCGCTGATGATGTCCACCAACAATATCCTGTCGCCCGCCAACGGCGAGCCCATCATTGTGCCGTCCCAGGATGTGGTTCTGGGGCTGTACTGGATGACCCGCGAGCGTGTCAACGACAAGGGCGAGGGGATGTACTTCTCTGACGTCAAGGAAGTCAGCCGCGCGTTCTATGCCAAGCAGGTTGGCCTGCAGGCGAAGGTCAAAGTGCGTATCCGCGAGATGATTCTTGGAGAGGATGGCGAGAAACACGAAACCATCTCCGTACAGGACACCACGGTAGGCCGTGCACTGCTGTGGAATATCGTGCCGGAAGGCCTGCCGTTCGCGCTGGTCAACCAACCCATGAAGAAGAAGCCCATTTCCCGTGTGCTAAACGAGTGCTATCGCAAGGTGGGACTTAAGGCGACGGTTATTTTTGCCGACCAGCTGATGTACACCGGTTTTGATTTCTCCACCAAATCCGGTTCTTCCATTGGTGTGAACGACTTCGAGATTCCCGCTGCCAAGGCTGATTTGATCACTGTGGCGGAAGAGGAAGTGAAGGAGATCGAAAGCCAGTTCGCCTCCGGCCTGGTAACCCAGGGGGAGAAATACAACAAAGTGATCGACGTCTGGTCCCGCACCAATGACAAGGTGACCAAGGCCATGATGGCCGGCATCAAAAAAGAGCCGGTGGTCGATCGCGAAGGCAAGGAGACCGAGCAGGATTCCTTCAACTCCGTCTATATGTATGCGGACTCCGGTGCGCGGGGCTCCGAGGCGCAGATCCGCCAGCTCGCCGGCATGCGCGGCCTGATGGCCCGTCCGGACGGCTCCATTATTGAAAACGCCATTACCGCCAACTTCCGCGAAGGACTAACCGTACAGCAGTACTTTATCTCTACCCACGGTGCCCGCAAGGGACTGGCGGATACCGCACTGAAAACCGCCAACTCCGGCTACCTGACCCGCCGTCTGGTGGACGTTGCCCAGGACGTGGTGATCACCGAAGTGGACTGCGGTACCGATGATGGCCTGACCATGGCGCCGGTGATTGAGGGCGGCGATGTGATCGAGTCCCTCGGCGACCGTATCCTCGGCCGTGTTGTGGCCCGCGATGTGCTTAAGCCCGGCAGTGACGAGATCGCGGTTTCTGCCGGCACCATGATCGACGAGAAGTGGGTGGAGCGTATCGAAGCCATGGGCATTGATGAGGTGCTGGTGCGCTCGCCAATCACCTGCGAGACCGCCCATGGTATCTGTGCTCAGTGTTACGGCCGCGATCTGGCCCGCGGTCACCGCGCCAATTCGGGTGAGTCTGTGGGGGTGGTTGCCGCACAGTCCATCGGTGAGCCGGGCACCCAGTTGACCATGCGCACCTTCCATATCGGTGGTGCCGCGAGCCGCGCCTCTGCGGCGGACAGCATCCAGGTGAAACAGGCCGGTACCGTGCGCCTGCACAATGTGAAGACGGTCAAAACGGAAGCCGGTACCCTGGTGGCGGTATCCCGCTCCGGTGAGCTGGCGATAGCCGACAGTGCCGGTCGCGAGCGCGAGCGCTACAAGCTGCCCTATGGTGCGGTGATCAACGTCTACGAGGGTGCAGAGGTCAATGGTGGCCAGATCGTGGCCAAGTGGGACCCGCACACCCACCCGATCATTACCGAAGTAGCCGGTTGGGTGAAGCTCTCCGGTATGGAAGAAGGGCTCTCAATCCGCAAGCAGACCGACGAGATCACCGGTTTGTCCTCTATCGAGGTGATTGATCCGGCCGAACGCCCGGCCGCGGGTAAAGACCTGCGCCCAGCGGTGACCCTGGTGAACGAGAGTGGCGAAGAGCTGACCCTGGCCAACAGCAATGCGCCTGCACACTATGCGCTGCCGGCGCGCGCGATTCTCAGCCTCGCCGATGGCAGCAAGGCCAATTTGGGGGACGTGATCGCCCGTATCCCGCAGGAATCCGGCGGTACCAAGGATATTACCGGTGGTCTGCCGCGGGTTGCCGACCTGTTCGAAGCCCGCAAGCCAAAAGAGCCGTCCATCCTGGCGGAAATTTCCGGCACGGTTTCCTTTGGTAAAGAGACCAAAGGCAAGGTGCGTCTGCAGATCACCCCCCGCGATGGCAAGCCGCTGGCCAATGGCAAGGACCACTACGAGGTTCTGATACCAAAGCACCGCCAGCTGACCGTGTTCGAAGGCGAGACCGTAGAGAAGGGCGAGGTGATCTCCGATGGCCCGTCTAACCCCCACGATATCCTGCGCCTGAAGGGCGTGGAAGAACTGGCGCGCTACATCACTAACGAGATTCAGGAGGTGTATCGTCTCCAGGGCGTAGGCATTAACGATAAGCACATTGAAACTATTGTGCGCCAGATGCTGCGCAAGGTGGAGATCACCGAGATGGGCGATTCCGGCTTTATTAAGGGCGATCAGGTGGAATACCAGCGCGTGATCGAGGAGAACGAGCAACTGCGTGCCGAGAACAAGCAGCCGGCGCAGTTCGAGCGCCTGTTGCTGGGTATCACCAAGGCATCCCTGGCCACCGAGTCCTTCCTGTCTGCGGCCTCCTTCCAGGAGACCACCCGGGTTCTGACCGAAGCGGCAGTGACCGGCAAGGAAGACAGCCTGCGCGGTCTGAAGGAGAATGTGGTTGTGGGACGCTTGATCCCGGCAGGCACCGGCCTGGCCTACCACAGTGAGCGCAAACGCAAGCGCAGCCTGCAGCTGGAAGAGAGCTTCGGCGAAGGCCCCTCCGCGGCAGAAGTGGAAGCGGCGTTGACCGAGGCCCTGAAGTCCTCTGGCGAATAGGCCATATTGCTGCCTCGTCACCCCGGTAGCGTGAAGGGGTTTGAGGCACATTTGCCGTGAAGGGCGTATGGGCGACTGCCCGGGCCGGAAAGCACAACGCCCGTCGCCGATTGACTCGGTGGGGTGTCGCCTATAGAATGCGGCCCCCGCTGTTACGGGGTGTTTTGTCCGGCTTTCAGGTCGGCGTTACAAACAGACGACAGGCCCTCACTGTGAGAGGTGGGGGCATTTTATTTTTGGAGTGATTTTTAATGGCAACGATCAACCAGTTGGTTCGTAAGCCGAGAAAACGCAAAGTTGAAAAAAGCGATGTTCCCGCGCTACAGGCCAGCCCGCAGCGCCGGGGAGTTTGCACCCGCGTGTACACCACGACACCGAAGAAGCCGAACTCCGCACTGCGCAAGGTTTGCCGTGTGCGTCTTACCAATGGCTACGAGGTCACTTCGTACATCGGCGGTGAAGGCCACAACCTGCAGGAGCACAGTGTGGTACTGATACGCGGTGGCCGGGTAAAAGACCTGCCGGGTGTGCGCTATCACACAGTGCGCGGGGCACTGGACTGTGCCGGCGTCAACGATCGCAAGCAGGGCCGTTCCAAATACGGTGCCAAGCGTCCCAAAGGCTAATTCCCTGTAACCATTTGCGTTTCGGTTTCCAACCGGAGTAAGGCTGAGCTCGCCGGATTGTAAGGTGTTACGGCGGCGTCTCAGAGTAACCCTGAAGAGAGGCAATTCCCATGCCGAGAAGACGAGTAGTCGCCAAGCGCGAAGTGCTCCCCGACCCCAAGTTCGGGAACATCACCCTGGCCAAGTTCATGAATCACGTCATGATCAGTGGCAAGAAGTCCGTCGCAGAGCGTATCGTATACGGAGCCCTGGATTCGGTTTCTGAAAAACTCAACAGAGACCCCATCGAAGTATTCGAAGAGTCCCTGGAAAACATCGCGCCGATGGTGGAAGTGAAATCCCGCCGAGTGGGTGGCGCAACTTATCAGGTGCCTGTTGAAGTGCGCCCCTCGCGCCGTATGGCACTGGCAATGCGCTGGCTGGTGGAGTTTTCCCGCAAGCGCGGCGAAAAGTCCATGGCCCAGCGTCTGGCCAACGAAATGATCGACGCAGCCCAGAACAAGGGCGGCGCGGTCAAGAAGCGTGAAGATGTACACCGTATGGCGGAAGCCAACAAGGCGTTCTCTCACTACCGTTTCTAAGTCTGATGATGATCGACATCGGAAATTAATACCGAAAGGCAGCAGGGAAGTTTCCTGGCTGCCTTTTGCCGTTATATCGAGGATACAACTGTGGCACGTAAAACGCCTATTGCACGCTACCGCAACATCGGTATCTGCGCCCACGTAGACGCTGGCAAAACCACCACTACAGAGCGCGTACTTTTTTATACGGGACTGTCTCACAAAATTGGTGAGGTGCACGAAGGCGCCGCCACCATGGACTGGATGGAGCAGGAGCAGGAGCGCGGTATTACCATTACTTCTGCGGCAACCACCTGCTTCTGGGCTGGCATGCAGCAGCAGTTCGACCAGCACCGCGTAAACATCATCGACACCCCGGGACACGTTGACTTCACAATTGAAGTCGAGCGCTCCCTGCGCGTGCTCGACGGCGCTGTCGTTGTGCTGTGTGGCTCCTCTGGCGTTCAGCCCCAGACCGAAACTGTCTGGCGCCAGGCCAACAAGTACGAAGTACCGCGTATGGTCTTCGTCAATAAGATGGACCGTGCCGGCGCCAACTTCCGCAACGTCGTAAAGCAGCTGAAAGACCGCCTGAATGCCAATGCGGTTCCGCTGCAGATGACCATCGGTGCTGAAGATGACTTCAAAGGCGTGGTGGACCTGGTCAAGATGAAAGCCATTATCTGGAACGAGGCCGACCAAGGCACGACTTTCACCTACGAAGACATTCCCGCAGAGCTGGTGGACGAATGCGAAGAAATGCGCGAGTTCCTGGTAGAGGCGGCGGCGGAAGCCAGTGAAGAGCTGATGGAGAAATACCTGGAAGGGGATTCACTGAGCGAAGAGGAAATCAAGGCGGCCATCCGCCAGCGCACCCTGGCCAACGAAATTGTACCGGTTCTGGGCGGCTCTGCCTTCAAGAACAAGGGTGTACAAGCGGTACTGGATGCGGTGATCGAATACCTGCCGGCACCGACCGAGGTGAAGGCAATCGAGGGAACGTTGGAAGATGGTGAAACCATTGAGACCCGCGAAGCAGATGACGACGCACCCTTTGCCGCGCTGGCATTCAAAATTGCCACCGATCCCTTTGTGGGGACCCTGACCTTCTTCCGCGTTTACTCCGGTCGTCTGGAGAGCGGTACCGCGGTATACAATTCTGTCAAAATGAAGAAGGAGCGCGTCGGTCGTATGGTGCAGATGCATTCCAATGACCGCAAAGAGATCAAAGAAGTGCTGGCCGGGGATATTGCCGCTGCAATTGGCCTGAAAGATGTGACCACCGGTGACACCCTGTGTGCCGAGAAGAGTAAAATCGTTCTTGAGCGTATGGAGTTCCCCGAGCCGGTCATTCACGTTGCGGTTGAGCCGAAATCCAAAGCGGACCAGGAAAAAATGGGTATTGCACTGGGCAAGCTGGCCCAGGAAGATCCCTCTTTCCGCGTGAAGACCGACGAGGAAACCGGCCAGACCATTATTGGTGGTATGGGTGAGCTGCATCTGGATATCATCGTTGACCGGATGAGACGGGAATTCAGCGTCGAGGCGAATATTGGTAAGCCGCAAGTAGCCTACCGCGAGGCGATTCGTAATACCTCCGAGATCGAAGGCAAGTTTGTCCGCCAGTCCGGTGGCCGCGGCCAGTTCGGCCATGTCTGGGTGAAATTCGAGCCCGCCGAGGACGCGTCCCAGGAAGGTCTGGAATTCGTTAACGAGATTGTGGGCGGTGTTGTACCCAAGGAATATATCCCGGCGGTACAGAAGGGTATTGAAGAGCAGATGCAAAACGGAGTTCTGGCGGGCTACCCGCTGCTAGGCCTGAAGGCGACCCTGTACGATGGCTCCTACCATGATGTGGACTCCAGTGAAATGGCGTTTAAAATCGCCGGTTCCATGGCCACCAAGAAACTCTCTTCCGTGGGCGGCGCGGTGTTGCTTGAGCCTGTGATGAAAGTGGAGGTGGTTACTCCGGAAGAAAACATGGGGGACGTGGTCGGCGACCTTAACCGACGCCGCGGTCTTATCCAGGGTATGGACGATAACCCGGCTGGCAAGGTGGTCAATGCCGAAGTGCCGCTGGCGGAAATGTTTGGCTATGCAACCGATCTGCGTTCCGCCACCCAGGGCCGTGCTACCTACACCATGGAGTTCCTGAAGTACGCCGAAGCGCCGAAAAACGTTGCCGATGACATCATCGCAAAGAACAAGGCCTGATTCACTTCTGCCCAAATGGGTCCCGGCGTTTGGTCGGGGTTTCTTTGGCAAACACTTAGCTAGAGGACATCTAAGATGGCAAAAGAAAAGTTTGAACGTTCCAAGCCCCACGTAAACGTGGGCACTATCGGTCACGTAGATCACGGTAAAACCACCCTGACCGCAGCGCTGACCCGTGTATGTGCGGAGGTCTGGGGCGGTGACGCAGTGGCTTTCGACGGTATCGACAATGCGCCGGAAGAGCGTGAGCGCGGTATCACCATCGCCACCTCTCACGTTGAGTACGAGTCCCCCACCCGCCACTACGCCCATGTGGATTGCCCGGGACACGCCGACTACGTGAAGAACATGATTACCGGAGCCGCGCAGATGGACGGCGCGATTCTGGTGTGCTCCGCCGCTGACGGCCCCATGCCGCAGACCCGCGAGCACATCCTGCTGTCCCGCCAGGTGGGCGTCCCTTACATCGTTGTGTTCCTGAACAAAGCGGACATGGTCGACGACGAAGAGCTGCTCGAACTGGTGGAAATGGAAGTGCGCGAACTGCTCGACCAGTACGAGTTCCCGGGTGACGATACCCCGATCATTGTCGGTTCCGCCCTGATGGCTTTGAACGGCGAAGACGACAACGAGCTGGGCACCACCGCGGTGAAGAAGCTGGTTGAAACCCTGGATGAGTACATTCCCGAGCCGGAGCGCGCGGTAGACCAGCCGTTTTTGATGCCGATCGAAGACGTCTTCTCCATTTCCGGTCGCGGTACCGTAGTGACCGGTCGTGTGGAGCGCGGAATTATCAAAACCGGTGACGAGATCGAAATCGTCGGTATCAAGGAAACCACCTCCACCACCTGTACCGGTGTGGAGATGTTCCGCAAGCTGCTCGACGAGGGTCGTGCAGGTGAAAATATCGGTGCACTGCTGCGCGGTACCAAGCGCGATGAGGTGGAGCGTGGACAGGTACTGGCGAAGCCGGGCTCTATCACACCGCACACCAAGTTCGAGGCGGAAGTATATGTACTGTCCAAGGACGAAGGCGGCCGTCACACCCCGTTTTTCAAGGGCTACCGTCCGCAGTTTTACTTCCGTACCACCGATGTGACCGGTGCGGTAGAGTTGCCGGAAGGTACCGAGATGGTCATGCCGGGCGACAATATCCAAATGGTTGTCACCCTGATTGCCCCGATTGCGATGGAAGACGGCCTGCGCTTTGCAATTCGCGAGGGTGGTCGCACTGTCGGTGCCGGCGTGGTTGCCAAGATCATCGAATAACTTTTACGCCTGACCGGACTAAAAAAGCCGCCGCTAAAACGCTGCGGCTTTTTTTTGTTTTTTCTCACACAGTGCCCAAATTGGTGCCTGATTTCTATGGGGTTTCAAAAAACTTATGTTGGGCGCTGGTAAATACTCAGTACATGCCCATCCGGGTCTGCAAAGTCCGCTGTCAATCCGCCGTCTGGGGCATGCTGGACCGGGGCCAGAATTTCCACATGGTGGGCGGTCAGGTGTTCCACCATGCGGTGAATTTCATTGTCGCCAACCGAAAAAACGAGGATAGGCGTGCGTGCGGGTTTCTCATCCCCTTCAAAAAAGATCAGCACGGAATCACCGATATGGGCCATCAGGTGGCCGCCGCTGTCTCCCTCTTCTGCGCCTGCTGCCCAGGTGGTTTTGAGGCCGAGGGTGTGTTCGTAGAATTGCCGGGTGTTGTGCAGGTTTTTGACAAAAAAGACAACGGCCTCGATACGTGAATTTTGCAACATGTTGTTTTCCAGTTTGCGATTGATTTAGGGTGTATATCCGTCTGACGGATGCCTACTAGTTGCCATTGCCTGGCAATTTGTGAGCGACCCTATCCAATTTTGGGCCTTGCAGCCCAATTGCGGCCTGCTATTGCAGTGGCTGGGCAGTCGACGAAGGGTGCCTGTGCTATTGCTTTTTCGGCTGGCTGATCGCAAGGAGGTTGCTGTCGGGGTCGGTGATACCGAAACGGAAACTGGGCAGGCACGCGGGGCCCCGTGCCAGGACCGCTCGCAGGAGGCCGGCCCCGGAAGGGTTTGTGTTATCCAGGCGCGCGGCATAGGCTGCAGCCAGGTTTGCAGAGTCGATCCCGCTGTTTGCTTGCTGTGACGTTAGCTTCTTTCGCAGGGCGCTGAGACGCTGCCGCAGAGCGGCATCGGAAACGCCGAGTACCCGACAGATTTCCTTTTTGCTGAGTCCATTCAATGTCAGCAACGGCACCAAGCGCTGTGCGGCGGGCAGGCACGGGATAGCATCCTTGCCGAATATGGTTGAATCTGCTCTGGATATACCCTCGCCGGAAGCATAGCGTGTTTCGCGCACCCGTCGACGCTCGGCATGGCGGGTTTGCATGGCGGCGAGATTGCGTAGTACCCCCGTAAAACCAGGCCGCATCCCCAGCATTTTGAAATGGTGTTCGCTGCGCCTCCACAGCGGCGAGCAGGCCTTCCTGTAACAGATCTTCTGCCTCCTGGCCCCGCTGGGAAAGCCGGGCGGCAGTGCGCAGCCATTGTCGATAGTGCTCGGCAGCCTTTGGTATGCTCCGCCAGTGAGGGCGTATAAAGAAGGCGATGATCTGACAGGGCAAGTTGCCCGGGATTGCGCCGTCATGGTTGTTTATCCAGATGATACGGATTTTTTTAGCCCGTGCGGTATGAGTGTATGAAATGCCAGTGCAACTGCCTATCCCGCTTGTACCCTAAAGTGCTTACTGGTCCTCACGGCGCCGGGTTTAGGCTGTGTCTGCTGATAGGCTGATTCGGGAATAGCCGCAGTGCTGATCGGTAAAGTCGATAAGGGAGCGGCTGCTCTGCTATCGGGGTGCAAGGGGGGGTAGTAGCAGGGGCTGTTTCCCAGAGAAACGGCAGGTGGAACCGGTTGCTCAGGCGGCGGGATTGGTGCAATGGCTAATTTGAACTCCGCAGCGGTGCCCCCCTGCGGAGCTTATGGTCTTCAGTGGCGGCTTCCCTAGGGCCAGTCCTTGCTCAGGTCACAGCGCGGGCAGCCCTCGAATAATTTGAGGAAGAGGGGGCCATCCATCTCCACCAGTTCCTCGTGGTCGCCGGCCTCAAAGTAAATGGTTTCACAGTGGCCCAGGCTGCTGTCGAGCATGGTTGTAATGCCATAGGCCTGTCCCAGAGGGGGCAGGGCGCCCAACTCGCAGTCGGGGAAAATCGAGCCCAACTCATTTTCCGCCACCATCTCCAGACCGTTTCGTCCGGTTTCATCGTGTACCGCGCGCATATCCAGGCTGCTGCTTGCGGGGATGACCACCAGCACGTGACCCTCTTCGTCGCGAAGGAGAATCGCCTTGGCGACCTGGTCCTCACGGACGTGGGCGGCATGGGCACTCTCGCGACTGGTGCGGCTGTGGGGATGTTGAATCAAATGATAGTCGACCGATTGGTCATTAAGATATTGGCTCAGTTTTGCGGCAATGGTCATAGTGGGACTCTCCTCATTTCACTGCGGATACTCCATTGTAGTTTCAGCGGGTGAAATTTGTGCGGGTGCGCGGTTGACAGCCTTCTGCACGCCCCGTAGAATTCGCGCTCCTTTTCGCCCGCCCACGGGGCTGCGTAAAAGGACGTTCTTTATTTTTCAGTTGGAGTTTGATTCCATGCAGGGTCAACGTATCCGAATTCGCCTGAAGGCCTTTGATCACAAGCTGATCGATGCGTCTACACAGGAGATTGTAGAGACGGCCAAGCGCACCGGTGCCCAGGTTCGCGGCCCAATCCCGCTGCCGACGCGCAAAGAAAAGTACACTGTGCTGATTTCCCCGCACGTTAACAAAGACGCGCGCGACCAGTACGAAATCCGTACCCATAAGCGCTTGCTGGACATCGTTGAGCCGACCGAGAAAACCGTCGATGCGCTGATGAAGCTCGATCTGGCGGCCGGTGTTGAGGTCCAGATTAGTCTCGGCTAACACTTTTACTAACTACCGAATCCGAATCCCGGGCGAAAAAGGTCCGGGTAGTGTAACGCTCTGAAACTGGGCGGCCGCAGTGGGTTAAAGCCCCGTGCACTGAGAGGTTGATAAAGATGACAACAGGTATTGTCGGCCGCAAGAGCGGCATGACTCGCATCTTCACTGAGGATGGCGTATCCATTCCGGTCACCGTGATCGAGGTAACACCGAATCGCGTCACCCAGGTGAAAACTGTGGAAACTGATGGCTATGCCGCTGTCCAAGTGGCAGTGGGCAAGCGCAAGGCTTCCCATGTCTCCAAGCCCGAAGCGGGCCACTTCGCCAAAGCCAGTGTAGAGGCTGGCACCCGTCTTTTCGAACTGCGCACGGACAATTCCGAAGAGACTTTCGAGATCGGTTCTGAAATCACTGTTTCCAGTTTCGAAGCTGGCCAGAAGATCGATATCACCGGCACCTCCAAGGGTAAAGGCTTCCAGGGCGGCGTTAAGCGCTGGAATTTCCGCACCCAGGACGCCACCCACGGTAACTCCCTGTCTCACCGCGCCCCCGGTTCTATCGGGCAGTGTCAGACGCCGGGACGTGTGTGGAAAGGTAAGAAGATGGCCGGGCATATGGGTGCTGCACGCGTTACTGTGCAGAACCTGGAAGTGGTGCGTGTCGATTCTGAACGCAACCTGCTGCTGATCAAAGGTGCCGTTCCCGGTGCCCCCGGCGGTAACGTTATCGTTCGTCCGGCAGTGAAAGCCTAAGTCTGGGGGAAATGGATATGGAACTGAATATCGCTACTCCCGAAGGCGCCAAAGGCACAATAGCTGTCTCTGAAGTGACTTTCGGGCGTGAATTCAATCAGGATCTGGTGCACCAGACCGTTGTCGCCTATATGGCTGGCGCACGTCAGGGCACCAAGGCACAGAAAAACCGCTCCGCTGTTTCTGGTGGCGGCAAAAAGCCCTGGCGGCAGAAAGGCACCGGGCGGGCGCGCGCCGGTACTATCCGCAGTCCATTGTGGCGCTCCGGTGGTGTCACCTTTGCCGCGGAGCCACGCGATCACGGTGTAAAGCTGAATAAGAAAATGTACCGCGCTGCCCTGCGCAGTATTCTGTCTGAACTGGCTCGGCAGGAGCGCCTGGTAGTGGTGGAATCCTTCGATGTGGAGGCGCCTAAAACCAAGCAACTGGTCAGCAAGCTGGCTCAGTATGACTTGTCCGAAGCGCTGATCGTGACCGAAGCGGTGAGCGAAAATCTCTATCTGGCCGCGCGCAACCTGCACAGGATCGATGTCCGCGATGTGCAGGCGATCGATCCTGTCAGCCTGATCCGTTTTGACAAGGTTGTGATAACCGTGGCCGCGCTCAAGAAGATTGAGGAGGTGCTGGGATGAACCAAGAGCGACTCTACCAAGTACTGCTGGGCCCGGTAATTTCCGAAAAAGCTGCCGCACTGGCCGATAGCGCCAACCAGGTGGTTTTCAAGGTTTCCACCGATGCCGGGAAAGCGGAGATCAAGGCTGCGGTCGAGAAGTTGTTTAACGTCTCTGTTGAGCAGGTTCGCACCGCCAACGTCAAAGGTAAAACCAAGCGTACCCGCCACGGTATGGGCCGTCGCAACGATTGGAAAAAAGCCTACGTGCGCCTGGCTGAAGGCAGCGACATCAACTTTGAAGCTGCTGAGTAAAGGGGACTGTTACAATGGCAATTGTCAAGACAAAACCAACCTCCGCCGGTCGTCGTCACCTGGTAAAGGTTGTCAACCCCGACCTGCACAAGGGGGCTCCCTACGCACCTTTGCTGGAGAGTAAAAGCAAAAGCGGTGGTCGCAACAACGCTGGCCGAATCACAACCCGTCACATCGGTGGTGGTCACAAGCAGCACTATCGCGTCATCGACTTCAAGCGCAACAAGGACGGCATTCCAGCCAGGGTTGAACGTCTGGAGTACGATCCGAACCGCAGCGCGCACATCGCTCTGGTGTGTTATGCCGATGGTGAGCGCCGTTACATTATCGCACCGAAGGGGCTCAAGGCAGGTGCCACTATCCAGTCCGGCGATGCCGCCCCGATTGCAGTGGGCAATACCCTGCCCCTGCGCAATGTTCCGGTGGGTTCTGTAATCCATGCCATTGAGTTGAAGCCGGGCAAGGGTGCTCAACTGGCCCGTTCTGCCGGCGCTGCCGTGCAGCTGGTGGCCAGGGAAGGGCAGTACGCGACCCTTCGCCTGCGCTCCGGAGAAACACGTAAGGTACTCGCTGAGTGCCGCGCAACCCTGGGTGAAGTGGGTAACTCCGAGCACGGCCTGCGCAAGCTGGGTAAAGCCGGTGCCGCGCGCTGGCGTGGTGTTCGCCCGACAGTTCGCGGTGTGGCGATGAACCCGGTCGATCACCCGCACGGTGGTGGTGAAGGCCGCACCTCTGGTGGACGCCATCCGGTGACGCCTTGGGGTGTGCCGACCAAAGGTAAGAAAACGCGCAAGAACAAGCGCACCGATAAGATGATTGTACGCCGCCGCGGCAAGTAAGCCGCGCGGTGTCTGAGCAGCTAGAGAGGAATCGACAGTGCCACGCTCCTTAAAGAAAGGTCCCTTTATTGATCTGCATCTGATCAAGAAGGTGGAGGCGGCGATTGCAGCCAATGATCGCCGGCCGATTAAAACCTGGTCCCGCCGCTCCATGATTATGCCGGAAATGGTTGGACTGACAATTGCCGTGCACAACGGCCGCCAGCACGTCCCCGTTTTGGTTAACGAGGAAATGGTTGGCCATAAGCTGGGCGAGTTCGCTGCTACCCGCACCTACCGCGGCCACGCTGCGGACAAAAAAGCGAAGAAGCGCTAAGCCGAGGTTAAAAAGATGGAAGTAGCAGCAAAATTACGCGGCGCACGTCTATCGGCGCAAAAAGCGCGACTGGTAGCAGATCAGGTGCGCGGCAAAGGCGCTGAAGAGGCCCTGGATATCCTTGCATTCAGCAAAAAAAAGGGTGCGGCGATTGTCAAGAAGGTTTTGGAGTCAGCCATTGCCAACGCCGAGCACAACGAAGGTGCCGACGTTGACGAACTGAAAATTTCCACAATTTTTGTGGATGAAGGTATGACCATGAAGCGCATTAAACCGCGTGCAAAAGGCCGTGCCGACCGGATTCTTAAGCGTACTTGTCACATCACTGTGAAAGTGGCCGAGAAATAACAGAGCAGGCGAGAAAACCATGGGACAAAAAGTACATCCTACCGGCATTCGTCTGGGTATCGTTAAAAAGCATACTTCTGTTTGGTATGCCGGCAGCGACGAGTACGCAGACAAGCTGTACATGGATCTGAAAGTTCGCGAATACATTCGCAAGAAGCTGGCCCACGCCTCTGTGAGCCGTATTGAGATCCAGCGCCCGGCCAACACCGCACGTGTGACGATTCACACTGCGCGACCGGGTATTGTGATCGGTAAAAAAGGGGAAGACGTAGAGCGTCTGCGCAATGAAGTGAGTGCACGGATGGGCGTACCGGTACACATCGATATCGAAGAAGTGCGCAAGCCGGATATGGATGCCGCTCTGGTAGCCCAGAATGTCGCCCAGCAACTAGAACGCCGCGTTATGTTTCGCCGCGCTATGAAGCGCGCGGTACAAAACGCGATGCGCCAGGGTGCCGAAGGTATCCGGATTCAGGTAAGTGGTCGTCTCGGTGGAGCAGAAATTGCCCGTACCGAGTGGTACCGCGAAGGTCGTGTGCCCCTGCACACCCTGCGTGCCAACATCGACTATGCCACCGCCGAAGCGATGACTACCTACGGCATCATTGGTATCAAGGTGTGGATCTTTAAAGGCGAAGTCATCGGTGACGAAATACCCGATGAAAAGCCGGTGAAGAGCCGCAAGAAAGCTGCTAAATAAAGGGGTACGCAAATGTTGCAACCAAAGCGTACAAAATTTCGCAAGGTACAAAAAGGGCGCAATCGCGGACTTTCCCAGCGCGGCTCTAAGGTGAGCTTTGGCGAGTTCGGCCTGAAATCTATCGGCCGCGGGCGCATTACTGCACGCCAGATTGAAGCGGCTCGTCGCGCAATGACTCGTCACGTCAAACGTGGCGGTAAGATTTGGATTCGCGTGTTTCCGGACAAGCCCATTACCAACAAGCCCCTTGAAGTCCGTATGGGTAAAGGTAAGGGGGGCGTTGAATACTGGGTAGCGCAGATCCAGCCGGGCAAGGTCCTCTATGAAATGGAGGGGGTGTCCGAGGAGCTGGCTCGCGAGGCTTTTGCCCTGGCCGCAGCCAAGCTGCCTGTAAAAACAACTTTCGTTAAGCGTTCGGTGATGTAATGAAGACTGCAGATCTACGCGAAAAGTCAGTTGAAGAGTTGAACCAGGAGCTTCTCAATCAACTGGAAGCCCAGTTCAAACTTCGCATGCAAAAGTCCACCGGTCAGCTGGCCCAGACTCATCTGCTGAAGCAGACTCGTCGCGACATTGCTCGCATTAAGACTGTGTTGACCGAGAAGGCAGGTAACTAATCATGGCGGAAGCAAAACTGAAGCGCACACTCACCGGCAAGGTCGTGAGTGACAAGATGGACAAAACCATCACCGTTTTGATCGAGCGCCGTGTTAAGCACCCGATCTACGGCAAAATTGTAAATAAGTCCACCAAGCTCAAGGCGCATGACGAGAGCAATGCATGCAATATCGGCGATGTTGTCACCATTGAGGAATCTCGTCCGCTGTCCAAGAGCAAGTCCTGGGCTTTGCAGAAAATTGTAGAGCGTGCGGCGAAGGTTTAACCCCTAGCGCATTGACTGCCGAATTGAAAGGTTTCGGAGAGAGACAATGATTCAAGCGGAATCCTACTTAGAAGTAGCTGACAACAGTGGGGCTCGCCGCGTCATGTGCATCAAGGTGCTGGGCGGCTCCCATCGTCGTTATGCCGGCGTGGGCGACATTATTAAGGTAACCGTTAAGGAAGCCATTCCCCGCGGTAAAGTAAAGAAAGGTCAGGTAATGAACGCTGTTGTGGTTCGCACCAAAAAAGGTGTACGTCGCGCAGATGGTTCCCTGATTAAATTTGACGATAACGCAGCGGTACTGCTGAACCAGCAATTGGCGCCGGTTGGCACCCGTATTTTTGGTCCGGTAACTCGCGAATTGCGCGGTGAGAAGTTCATGAAGATCATCTCACTGGCTCCTGAAGTTATCTAGGCCTCGAGCGGAGAAGAGTTATGCGCAAGATCAAGCGTGATGACGAAGTGATCGTTATCGCCGGTCGTGACAAGGGTAAGCGCGGGTCGGTACGTAAGGTACTGAACGACGGCCGCCTGATTGTTTCCGGCATACAAATGATCAAAAAACACCAAAAGCCGAATCCCCAACTGGGCGTTGCCGGTGGTATCGTTGAAAAAGAAGCTGCTATTCAGGCTTCCAATGTGGCCATCTTCAACCCCAATACCCAGAAGGCAGACCGGGTGGGCTTTAAAGTACTGGAAGACGGCACTAAGATTCGCGTCTTCAAATCCAGCGGCGAAGCCATCTAGGGCATTAGGCGCAGAAGCAGGTTGGTAGATCATGGCAAAGCTTAAAGAGCTCTACACGAAAGAACTCGCGCCCAAGCTCAAAGAAGTGCTGGGCCTTGAGAATGTGATGGCAGTGCCGCGCATCACCAAGATCACCGTCAACATGGGTGTTGGTGAAGCGATTGGTGATAAGAAGGTACTGGATCACGCTGTCAACGATATGACAGCAATTACTGGTCAGAAGCCCATTGTGACTAAAGCGCGTCAGTCTATTGCAGGCTTTAAGATCCGCGATGGTTGGCCGATCGGCTGCAAGGTAACGCTGCGCGGTGAGCGCATGTACGAATTCCTGGAGCGTTTGATCGACATCGCAATCCCGCGTGTTCGCGACTTCCGTGGCATCAGCCCGAAGCAGTTTGATGGCCGCGGCAATTTCTCAATGGGTGTGACCGAGCAAATTATCTTCCCTGAAATTGACTATGACAAAATAGACAAGCTCCGCGGCCTGGATATTTGTATTACCACCACAGCGGCAAACGACGATCAAGGTCGTGCACTGCTGAAAGCGTTCAACTTCCCACTCAAGGGTTAAGAGGATTCCATGGCGAAGAAATCCATGATTGCGCGCGAGCACAAGCGCGCTCGAACCGCAGCTAAGTACGCCGTCAAGCGTCAAGAGCTGAAGGCGATCATCGCCAGTGCCACTGCTTCTGATGAGGAGCAGTGGGAGGCTCAACTCAAGCTGCAGAAACTGCCGCGCGATGCAAGCCCGGTACGCCAGCAACGCCGCTGCCGTATCACTGGTCGCCCCCACGCTGTATACCGCAAGTTCGGCCTGTGTCGTAACAAACTGCGCGAAGCGGCAATGCGCGGTGATGTGCCCGGTCTGGTGAAATCCAGTTGGTAATGGCGAACCGGTTTTAGGCAGATTTGAGGAGCCTCAATAAATGAGTATGCAAGATCCGCTGGCAGATATGCTGACCCGCATCCGCAATGCCCTGGCGCGCGGAAAGGCGGAGGTTACCCTGCCATCATCCAAACTGAAAGTGGCGGTAGCTAAAGTCCTGAAAGACGAAGGTTACGTCACTGACTTGAATATAAGTGAAAGCGCTAAGCCTGAACTGACTATTGTCCTGAAATATTTTCAGGGCAAGCCGGTTATCGCCGAACTGGATCGCGTTTCCCGCCCGGGCCTGCGCGCTTACTCCGGTAAGAAAGCGCTGCCAACCGTGCGAGGCGGACTGGGTATCGCGATTGTTTCCACCTCCAGAGGTGTGATGACCGATCGCGCTGCGCGCCAGGCGGGTGTCGGTGGCGAAGTGCTCTGCACCGTATTCTAAACGGGGGTTAACATGTCTCGAATAGCAAATAGTCCGATAGTTGTCCCCGCAGGTGTAAGCATCGACCTGAAAGGTCAGGATATCGCGGTAAAAGGTAGTAACGGTAACCTGAGTATGGTTATTCACGGTGATGTAACAGTGAGCCAGGCAGACAGCCAGCTGACGTTCGCCGCGCGTAATAATTCCAAGCAGGCCAAGGCGCTATCAGGCACTACCCGTGCGCTGGTGAACAACATGGTGGTTGGCGTAAGCGCTGGCTTTGAGAAGAAACTGCAGTTGCTGGGTGTCGGTTATCGTGCGAAAGCCGCCGGGAAAAAGGTTAACCTGACCCTGGGGTTTTCCCACCCGATCGATTATCAGTTACCGGAGGGTGTGACTGCGGAAACGCCGAGCCAGACTGAAATCGTACTGAAGAGCAGCGATAAGCAGTTGTTGGGCCAGGTGGCCGCCGAGATCCGTGCGTTCCGTCCGCCGGAGCCTTACAAAGGTAAGGGTGTCCGCTACGCCGACGAGCGCGTGTATCGCAAAGAGGCCAAGAAGAAGTAGGTAGGGCATAGATATGAACGTTAAGAAAGCATCCCGCTTGCGTCGTGCACGTCGTGCCCGCGCCAAGATTCGTGAGCTGCGCGCTGTTCGCCTCACCGTGAACCGCACACCGCGCCACATTTATGCACAGGTTCTGTCCGCCGAAGGCAGTACGGTACTGGCTTCCGCCTCTACCCTGGACAAGGATCTGCGCGCAGGTGCAACCGGTAACGTCGACGCCGCCACTGCGGTTGGCAAGCTGATTGCCGAGCGCGCCAAGGCCGCAGGCGTTGAAGAGGTTGCCTTTGATCGCAGCGGCTACAAGTACCACGGCCGTGTTAAGGCTCTGGCTGACGCTGCCCGCGAAGCCGGTCTGAAATTCTAAGGGTTGAGTTATGGCTAGAGAGAAAGACAAAAGCAACGACGAAGGCCTGCAGGAGAAGCTGGTCCAGGTCAATCGCGTTGCCAAAACGGTGAAAGGTGGTCGTATCTTCGCCTTTACCGCACTGACTGTCGTTGGCGACGGCAACGGTCGCATCGGTTTTGGTCGGGGCAAGGCGCGGGAAGTGCCCGTTGCGATCCAGAAGGCGATGGAAGCCGCGCGCCGCAACATGATTCAGGTAGAACTGAATGGTGACACCATCCAGTACGCTACCAATGGCCGCCACGGCGGTTCCAAGATTTACATGCAGCCCGCCTCCCAGGGTACCGGCGTTATTGCCGGTGGCGCCATGCGCTCCGTTCTGGAAATGGCCGGTGTACACAACGTATTGGCCAAGTGCTACGGTTCCACCAATCCGGTGAATGTCGTGCGCGCAACCTTCAAGGCGCTGGAGCAAATGCAGAGCCCAGAGGATGTGGCGGCCAAGCGCAGTAAATCAGTCGAAGAGATCCTGGGCTGATCACAGCCCCGGTTTAAGGTTATTGGTGGGTTAAGACCATGGCTAAAAAGACCATTAAAGTCACCCAGACCAAAAGTATCAACGGACGCCTGAAAAGCCATCAGGCGTGTGTTGCGGGTCTGGGCCTGCGCCGCATCGGTCATACAGTGGAAGTGGAAGACACCCCTTCTGTGCGCGGCATGATCAACAAAGTAAACTACCTAATTAAGGTGGAGGGAGAGTAGCATGCGTTTGAACGACTTATCTCCCACACTGGGCCACAAGCACAGCGCCAAGCGTGTGGGCCGTGGTATCGGCAGTGGTTTGGGCAAGACCGCTGGCCGCGGCCACAAGGGTCAAAAAGCGCGCTCCGGCGGCAGCGTCCGGCCGGGTTTCGAAGGCGGTCAGATGCCTTTGCAGAAGCGTCTGCCGAAGTACGGCTTCACTGCGCGTGTTTCCCGTTTCAGCGCTGAAGTACGTCTGGCGGAGCTGGCCAAGGTAGAAAGTGATGTAATTGATTTGGCAGCGCTGAAGAATGCCGATATTATCGGCAACCATGTTAAACGCGCCAAGGTGTTTCTCTCCGGTGAGCTGACCAGAGCCGTTACCATGAAAGGGCTGGGAGTGAGCAAAGGCGCAAAAGCGGCTATCGAAGCTGCCGGCGGTAAAATAGAAGATTAATCGAGGCGCCAATGGCACGACCAGGATCCGGTGGAAATCCCCTGGGCAGCAGCAAGGGATTGGGCGAGCTTTGGGCTCGCCTTCGTTTTCTGTTCCTAGCGATTCTTGTTTACCGTCTGGGGACACATATTCCGGTGCCCGGTATTGATCCGGAAAAGCTGTCAAACCTGTTTAACCAGAACCAGGGAACCATTCTGGGACTGTTTAACATGTTCTCCGGCGGTGCCCTGGAAAGAATGAGCATTCTGGCATTGGGGATCATGCCCTACATCTCCGCGTCCATCATTATGCAGCTGATGAGCGCGGTGACTCCCTCCCTAGAGGCTTTGAAAAAAGAGGGGGAGGCCGGTAGGCGCAAGATCAACCAGTACACCCGCTACCTGACGGTAGTGCTGGCCCTGATCCAGGGAATCGGCATGACCTTCGGCTTGGCAGGGCAAAACCTGGCTTACTCACCTGAGCCTGCGTTTGGCTTTTACTTTGTGGCAGTCGCCTCACTGGTGACCGGCGCAGTCTTTATGATGTGGCTCGGTGAACAGATCACCGAGCGCGGCGTTGGCAACGGTATCTCCATGCTGATTTTTGCCGGTATCGTGGCCGGGCTGCCCGGTGCTATCGGCCAGGCATTTGAGCAGACCCGGCAGGGTGAACTGCATATCCTGATGCTGCTGATCATCGGTGTTATCGCCATTGCCGTGGTGTTCTTTGTGGTAGTGATGGAGCGCGGTCAGCGCCGTATCACTATTAACCACGCCCGGCGCCAGGCGGGGCGCTACTCCGCCGCACCAGCTGCGCAGGCGAGCCACCTGCCGCTGAAGGTGAATATGGCCGGTGTTATCCCGGTGATCTTTGCCAGTAGTATCCTGCTGTTCCCGGCCACGCTGGCGCAGTGGTTTGGCCAGGGCGGCGAAGGTATTGGTGCCGAGATCCTGCAGTGGATGGCGTTGCAGCTGGGGCCGGGACAGCCGCTGAATATTATCCTGTTCGCACTGCTGATTGGTTTTTTCTGCTTCTTCTATACGGCTTTGATGTTCAACCCGAATGAAGTGGCAGACAACCTGAAAAAGTCCGGTGCTTACGTGCCCGGTATCCGTCCCGGTGAGCAGACAGCCCGCTATATCGACAGTGTGCTGACCCGTCTCACCCTGGTTGGTGCCGTGTATATTGCGCTGGTATCCCTGCTGCCGCAGTTCCTGGTGGTTGGGTTTAACGTTCCCTTTTATCTGGGGGGTACCTCACTGCTGATCGTTGTTGTCGTAGTGATGGACTTTATGGCACAGGTACAGTCCCATCTGTTGTCGCACCAATATGAGGGGCTGATGAAGAAAGCGAATTTGCAGAGCTATGGCCGTCGCTAGTGCGTCCTGCTCGCAGATTGAATGAATTGAGGTAAGGTCATGAAAGTACGCGCTTCTGTAAAAAAGATCTGCCGTAACTGCAAAATCGTACGCCGCAAGGGTGTTCTGCGGGTCATCTGCAGCGCTGAGCCGCGTCATAAGCAGCGTCAAGGCTAATCCAGGGGCAGCCCCGTACAGAGTTGCCGATCCGGGTTTCTCTGTATAAATCTGAAAGAATTTGCCACCCGCTAGTGTATTGGGGAGTGGCACACCCTGGCGTTATGTGCGCTTGGGCGGGAGTCCGGCCAGTTTTGCAGGCTCCCAACTGGGGGCGCTGACTGTCGTCCGCATCCGCTTGGGGAGACCGAAGTGGATGCGGGCTATTGCAAATTGGTGTCTGAAAAGCTATTCTTGCGCGCCTTTTTTGGTGGCGCCGTCGGTTTTTTAGTCGCTGTCAGCGCCGAAAACAAAGTAGAGTCACTTGCTGAATAGCAGTGGCTCCCAATACGTGGAGTACGCCTCTATGGCACGTATTGCTGGTGTCAATGTACCAGATCACAAGCACGCGGTGATTTCCCTGACCCACATCTACGGGGTTGGTCGCACTGCGGCTAAAACTATTCTGGCAGCGGTTGGTATCGCTGAATCCACCAAAATCCGCGACCTGTCTGAAGAGCAGATCGAAACCATCCGCGGTGAAGTTGCCAAACTCACTGTAGAGGGTGACCTGCGACGCGAAGTCTCCATGAACATCAAGCGCTTGATGGATCTGGGCTGCTACCGCGGTCTGCGCCACCGCCGCAGCTTGCCGCTGCGGGGACAGCGCACCAAGACCAATGCCCGCACTCGCAAGGGTCCGCGCAAGCCGATTCGCAAATAAGCCGGATTAGGGCGCGATATCGCGGTTTAACAAGCTCCCTGCCGGTGACAGGACAGGGGGATTTGATACAGGATTTAGGATACTGGTATGGCTAAGCCAAAAACAACTGTTCGCAAGAAGGTCAAAAAGACCGTTGTCGACGGTATTGCCCACATCCACGCATCGTTCAACAACACGATCGTGACCATCACCGATCGCCAGGGCAACACCCTCAGCTGGGCCACCGCAGGTGGGTCCGGCTTTCGTGGCTCGCGCAAGAGCACCCCGTTTGCAGCCCAGGTTGCCGCTGAGCGCGCAGGTACCGCTGCGCAGGAGTATGGCCTGAAAAACCTCGATGTGGAAGTAAAGGGCCCAGGCCCCGGTCGCGAATCTGCTGTTCGCGCACTGAACAACTGCGGCTACAAAATCACCAATATCACCGACGTGACGCCGATCCCGCATAACGGTTGTCGTCCGCCGAAAAAACGTCGCGTGTAAGAGGGGGCTGATAAAATGGCACGTTATATTGGACCAAAATGTAAACTGTCCCGCCGCGAAGGCACCGATCTGCAGCTGAAAAGTGGCGTGCGTCCGCACGACTCCAAGTGTCGCGCAGAATCCAAGCCCGGTCAGCACGGTGCTGGTCGCGGTCGTCTCTCTGACTACGGCGTTCAGTTGCGCGAGAAGCAAAAGGTTCGCCGCATCTACGGTGTACTGGAAAAGCAGTTCCGCAACTACTATAAGGAAGCGGCACGTCTTAAGGGTGCGACGGGTGAAAATCTGTTGCAACTTCTGGAAAAACGTCTGGATAATGTGGTTTACCGCATGGGTTTTGGCTCTACCCGCGCTGAAGCGCGCCAGCTGATTTCACACAAGGCAATTTTGGTCAATGGCACCACTGTAAACATCCCTTCCTACCAAGTACAAGAAGGTGATGTCGTCGCTGTGCGGGAAAAGTCCAAGAAACAGCTGCGTGTCCAGAATTCTGTATCCCTCGCTGCCCAACGCGGCGATGTCGAGTGGGTGGACGTGAACGCGAGCAAACTGGAAGGCACTTTCAAGCGCATTCCGGATCGTGTCGATCTGCCTGCAGAGATCAACGAAAACCTTATCGTGGAACTGTACTCCAAGTAACAATTCGTCCACTTTATGGAGTGCAACTGGTAACAGGTATGGCTATGCAGACTGCTGTCAACGAGTTTTTGACACCGCGTCGTATTGACGTCACCGAGTACAACCCGAATCATGCCAAGGTGGTTCTGGAACCCCTGGAACGTGGCTTTGGCCACACTCTTGGCAACGCACTGCGTCGTATCCTGCTGTCCTCCATGCCGGGCTGTGCTGTCACCGAAGTCGAAATCGACGGCGTTGAGCATGAATACAGCGCGATCGAAGGTGTGCAGGAAGACGTTATTGAAATCCTGCTTAACCTGAAAGAAATCGCGGTTGTGATGCACGGTAAGGATCAGGCGGTATTGAGCCTGAGCAAGCGGGGGCCGGGCGCAGTAACGGCCGGGGATATCCAGATAGATCACGATATCGAGATTGTGAACCCCGAGCACGTGATTGCCAATATCACCGGGGGTGTGGAACTCAGCCTGCGTCTTACCATCGCGCGCGGTCGTGGCTACCAGCCCGCTGATGCCCGCCGTAGCGAGGAGGAGGAAAGCCGTACAATCGGTCGTTTGCAACTGGATGCTTCCTACAGCCCGGTTCGCCGTGTGGCTTACAGTGTGGAGAGTGCACGTGTAGAACAGCGCACGGATCTGGACAAGCTGGTACTGGATCTAGAGACCAATGGTACCCTGGACCCGGAAGAGGCGATCCGCCGTGCTGCCACCATTCTGCAGCAGCAGCTGGCAGTATTTGTAGATCTGGAAGGTGAAAAGGACGCACAGCCGAAAACAGAGGAGCCTGAGGTCGATCCGGTACTGTTGCGTCCGGTCGATGATCTGGAGCTCACGGTACGTTCGGCCAACTGTCTGAAAGCGGAAAATATCTATTATATCGGTGATCTGATCCAACGCACCGAAGTAGAATTGCTGAAGACCCCGAACCTTGGCAAAAAGTCCCTCACCGAAATCAAGGACGTACTGGCTTCCCGGGGTTTGTCTCTGGGTATGCGCCTGGAAAACTGGCCCCCGGCCAGCCTCAAGGGTGACAGTAAATTAAGCCCTTTGTAAGTATTTGGTAGTCGCGGTAGTGCCGTGACAAATACAGAAAACCCGAGTGGTGCCACAGTTAGGTGTGACGCCGCTCCAGAACGACCTGCTGTGACAGCAACTGTGGTCGTAAGGAATTGAGTCATGCGTCATCGCTATAGTGGCCGTAAATTCAGCCGCACCAGCGCCCACCGCAAGGCCATGTTCAAGAACATGACTGCCTCTCTGGTGGAGCACGAACTGATCAAAACCACGCTGCCAAAGGCCAAGGAATTACGCCGTGTGGCCGAGCCGCTGATTACCCTGGCGAAAAAAGACAGTGTTGCCAATCGCCGTCTGGCTTTCGCTCGTATTCGTGACAAGGACACTGTGCGCAAGCTGTTTGATGAACTGGGTCCCCGCTATGAAGCGCGCCCAGGTGGATACATCCGAATTTTGAAATGCGGCTTCCGGACGGGCGACAAGGCGCCCATGGCCTATGTGGAACTGGTGGATCGCCCCGTGGAAGATGAATCTGAAGTAGCCGAGGCCTAGGTCCCGGCCACTTCTGATGGGAAAAAGCCGGTCAAAGACCGGCTTTTTTGTATCGGATCTATCAACTGAGAGTACCGTTGCATGTCTTTCGAAGAGTTGCTCGACGCGCTCAATCCATACGTTATAGGGAGCCTGAAGCGCGCTATTGAGTTGGGTAAATGGCCCAATGGGCAGGCACTAACTGGTGCGCAACGCCGCAGGTGTGGAGAGGCAGTGGCTCGTTGGGAGCAGCACAACCTGCCACCGGAATCCCGCGTGGGCTTTGTGCCCCGCAAAGAAACCCCCTGTGCTAATCCGCGGACCGAAGGGGAGAAACTCAACTGGGTATAGTGTTTGCACGGCTTACCGGTTGCTGCCGTGGAGCTTACCATTATTTACGGGAGGGGGAGATTTTCGTTAACCAACGACTCCTTTTCATCACATCATTTGGCCGTGCCTTCGAAGTAGATCATCCAGCGCGCCTTGCACATTCCTCCAAGCTGATTACACTGTTGCCGTTATCCCGATATAGCGGAAATGGTAATAATGAATAATAAAATTCTGCTGTCTTTTGGTATCACTCTGGTTCTGGGTGCTGCTGCTACCTGGTGGTATTTCTTTCCGCCACCTGAGGATATTGGAAAAAGCCCTGGGGCGAAGGCAGAGCTTCCTTCGGTGGATTCACAGGGATTGCGCAGCCAAGTTCCTAAAATAATGCACGGTAAAGAGGCTGCCAGGTTGCTGTCAGATCCGCGAGTGAGAGCCTACCTTGACAGGGAGCGGGATAAACAGGCGCTGGATGCCTATTTTAACCAGGGAAAGTCCCCGCCGAGTGCTGAGGATGTCTGGCAGCTGATTGAATCCATAGAGTCCGACGGGCGGGTGATGGCCTATGAGGCGCTGGCCCTGAAGTTGGCCTGGCTGGAGCGTAACAGTGCCAGTGTGCAGGCATTCGAGCAGGCAGCCAGTGATCTGGTAGCGCGTTACCAGAGGCGATCCCAGCAGAATACAGCGGCTTATGATCCATACGAAGCGGTGCCGGGGTTTGCGGAGTACAAACAGGTGGAAGCGCAGATAGTGGAGGAAGTGCAGGGTATGGCACATTTTCCCGAAGGCATGAGCAAGCAGGAATACCTCCGCCAGCGTTTGCAGGAAGCGCGGGAAAAAGCGTATTCAGGACAAAATAACCCGTGATCAATAATCCATGGAGGCAGTTGCATTCCATGGATCACAGTTTCTATTATGAGCCCGGCAACCCTGGTCGCCGGGTTCGATCCAAACCTCAGTTAGAGCAGCCCTCCCACCAAATCGTAGAACCAGTTATGGTTATTTTGGAAATCGGAAACCTGATCTGATTCATAAGCGCGGAGCATAGCGCCACCCTGGTAGTTGACGATATTGTTGAGAAAATCGCGCAATACCAGACCGTGCTCGGCTATCTCGCCATATTCCAGATCCAGGATAGTGGTGCAGTGACTTTCATTGAAGTCCCGGTACATCGGGAAATAGTAGCCCCAGTTGCTGGTCTGCTCAAGCTGCGGAATCAGGTTGTCAAAAGTGTCCTTCTGCCATTTGTTACGCAGTTTGTTCAGACGGGACTGTGGATCCGGGTCGTTGTAAATATCTTCGTAGAAACGCTCGTAGGAATAGGATGAGAAGTTACCGTCAGCTAGGAAGTGGGTGATGCCGAGGCGGTCACTGGGAAACTTGCTGGACAGGGCCGAGTAGAGTGAGGCCAGTTCATTTTTGTCGAACCCCGGAGTAATGCTGGCGAGCATATTGACTGGGTTGACATCGCCGGGATCACCGCCGGCGGAGTAAGTGGTCCAGGAGTTCAACACTTTCTGGTGTAGGGGCAGGGACGGATAGCTGTTGTTGTCGCCGCTGTCCAGCGGCGCACGATAGAGCGGGCCGGAATCATCGATCAGGTAACCGTAATCCACGTTCATGTCCGCGCGCAGCTTGGAGTAGTTCAGCAGCGCCCCGATACTGCCGGCGCTGCAGCCTGCCGCCACCATCTGTTTGGGTTTTTGCAGATTGTTTTTGACCCAGGAGATCACCGCCTGTACATTGCGCACGCCGTTGTGGTGCCATATCAGGTCGGGGTTCTCACCAGTGGTGTCCTCATAGACCTCTGTTTTGTCTCCCACATAGATGTCCCCTGTGCAATAGGGCACATACACCAGATTCCATTCACCGGTTTTAAATTGGTTGTAGGGATGGTGGGTGTAAATCAGCGGGGATACCGCAGCGGTGGCCAGGTTGGCGGCATTTTGAAAATCCAGCAGATTGATGTTCTGTACATAGTTGTCGGGAATACCGTTGGGATTGCGTGCGCCGCGAATACCGGTAGCCCCCGAACAACTCTCATAATCCCAGCAGGCGCCACCGCCTTCAAAATAAAACATGGTGTTGCTGGTATCCGGTACCCGGTAAACAAAAAATTTGTACGGTGAGCCATTGCCGCACATGGCGCCGGTGTCGGCGGGAACATCTACTTTTTGCCAGTGATCATATTTTCCAGGGCTAAACCCATCGTTAAAACTGGGGTCATCCAGGGCGAGAGGGTACATGCCCTGTGCCTGCGCAGGCGTCACCGGTGCGTTGGCCTCGGGAGGATCAAACAGGTGCTTTAGGGTAGTCCAGAGACTGTAATCTCCCGGCTCAGCCTGTGCATAGGAGGCAACCAGGAGTGAGATGGCGATAAAGGCTGACATTAAACCACGGAGAATTCTTATCATTATTAATCCCCTTCAGGTAGTTGGTATTTTCTCTTTGGATCGGGCTATTTGGGTAGCGCTGAGTTGTATAAGGCAAGATGCCGATGTTGTAATTCCTCCTTCTGCAGCGGGCCAAAATAGACACCTGTCCAAATCGCTGATTTGGTAAAGCTTAGAGAGGGTAGTTAATAATGTTGCGGCGGTCTAGGCGAAGTTTTGATGAAAACTATTTAGTCATGGGAGACTATTTAGTCTTTTTCAAAGTAACACGGCTGCTGGAAGAGGCTAACCCCGGAAAGAAAAAGAAGAATGTGCCTGGTGGAAACCCTTTTAGTGCGGGGCCGACGTGGCTTAGCGAACATTCAAGCCATTTATAACCTCAATTGCGAAATCGAACAGGGCTAATTTTTGCTTATTTCCTTCCAGAATATTTTAGGAAAATAACAAAAAAAATTAAAATACTACAGCATCAAACTGACTTTGCTGTCAGTAGTAAGGCTTTGTTGTAGCTCTCTCAGGCGCTGGTATTTTTCCCTCAGTATCCGCGCTGCCTGTGCCAATCCAACAGGGTGGAAGCTGATCTTGTCGTGGGCTTTTAACTGGCCGAGGCGGTGTCGATCCGCTTTGATAACATGGGCAATGCGGGGATAGCCACCAATGGTTTGACCTTCCACAAATGCAATAATCGGTTCGGTGTCGGGTGGAATCTGAATGCTGCCAGGATAGAGCCCGGATGAAATCATTTGTTCAAATACGCGTTCTTTTCTTGCCGGAGGGGAGGAGGTGGAGGGGGGATGCAAGCGAATACCCATGCGGTTACTCTGTGCCGATACCGTGTAAGTGGTGTGGTAAAACTGCTCGACGGTATCGTTGTCAAAGAGGAGCTTATCCGGACCAGAAACCACCCGAAATTGTGGGTGTGGTGTGTAGTGAAGGTGAAACTGCGAGGCCAGGCGCACGGTTTTCGCTGTTTGAATATTGCAAAAATCAATGGTATCTCCAGCTTTAATGGCGCCATACCGGTGCCCGCCAAAGTGACTGATTAAGTGTGTTGAAACGCTGCCTAATAGTTCCGGTACAACCATTTTCCCGGAAAATCCAATATAGGCGCGGGCTCCGCTGATTAACTGGGCGAAATCCAGGGTGTCGCCCTGTTGTATCTGTATAGTCTCAAAATTATTGACGGCGTTGCCATTGAGGGTGACCTTAAACTGGGCGCCGGTAATGGCAATGGAGATGTCGCAACCAAATTCGATCCGGGGTCCTGTCAGGGTGATTTCGATCACTGGATTGTTTGTCACATTGCCCAGTATCAGGTTTGCCAGTGTCATCGCCAGGGGATCGGCGGCACCACCTGGGGGAATGCCGTAGTGCATCAGGCCGGGGCGGCCACAGTCCTGAACGCTGGTTTGCAGGCCCGCACGGGTAAAGCAGATGCTCATCAGCGTTTTTCCCTGTATTTTGCGCGGGGGTAACTTTGCCTAATCGTCTCAAACTGGGTGATATCCACCGGGTGAAATTTGACAATATCCAGGGGCTCAGCGATACAGGGGGTATCGCTGGCAGGGTGGAACAGGCTGATGGGGGTTTGTCCGATGATCTGCCAACCACCGGGCGTTGCCTGGGGGTAAACCCCGGTCTGGCTGCCGCCAATGCCTACAGCACCCGCTGAAATCCGCAGGCGCGGTGTGTGCTTGCGAGGGCAATGCAGCTGTGGGTCCAGCCCGCCTAGGTACAGAAACCCCGGGGAGAAGCCCAGCATATGCACCAGATAGGGTGGGTGGGTGTGCAGGGCAATAATTTCCTCCCGGGATAACTTTGTGTATTCACTGACTGTGTGCATGTCCGGGGCAAATGCTTCTTCGTAGCAAACCGGTATGGAGATGGTACGCGGCTTCCTGCTTAACCTTGGGGGGGATTCTATGACCCCCTGAGCCAGTTCTATTAGCTGTTGTGTGAGAAGCCTGCGATCACAGGTGAGTGGATCGAAAGTAATCGTCAGGCACTGGTAGGCGGGAATCAGATCAACCAGACCGGGGAAGTCCCGCTTTTGGATCGACTGCCTGATCCCGATAATACAGCGGCTCAGGTCTTCACTCGGTGGGGATGCAAAGCAGATATCCAGCGCGCAGTCCCCGTTTGCCATAACTTTGAAACCGAAACTGTCGGGATCCGTATTACTATAAAAAGAATTCACGAGTGTATAGTCAGGCCATTTTTGCGCAAATGCCGCATTAACTGTTTTGCGATAATCGGAGCAGTAGGCGTGTCTCCGTGCAGGCAGATGGTATCCACAGAAAGCTGTATGGGCTCACCCCGGTAGCCGCTAAATGTTTCTCCCCGCGCCAGGGCAAGTGCTTGATCAAGGCAGCTTTTCGGATTGGTAATCACAGATCCCGGCAGTGCGCGCGGCGCCAGTTTTTTCTTACTCAGATACCGCCGGTCCATAAAGCCCTCGCGGATAAATGCAGTGCTGAACTTTTTGCCAACGGCTTCCATCGCGCCATTGGCGAGGCCGACAATCTTCATATTGGGATATTCCTGTGCAAAGAAAATAAGAATTTGTTCGGCCAGTTCCTCATTCGACTCCGCATCGTTATAGAGCGCGCCGTGTAGCTTGATATGGTCAAGCTCGGCTCCAGCTTCGGCAATGAATGTGCGCAGCAGCCCGATTTGATCTTGTAGAGAGTCTAGCAGCTCACTCCTGGAAAGTTTTATGGACTTGCGTCCGAAATTTACCCTGTCGGGATAGCTGGGGTGAGCGCCGATCCGCAACTGCTGCCCAAGGGCGTTGGCAATTGAGAGGCGCATGATTTCAGGGTTTCCGGCATGGCCACCGCAGGCGATATTGCAACGGGAGATATAGGGCATGATACTCGCATCGCGGTCACAACTGGAGATATCGTTGCCTTCTCCCAGATCACAGTTGATATCGATATGCATAGCTGTCCTTGCGAGAGTGCATTTAAAGGCTTATATGGATGGAGAATTAACCTGCCGGGCAGGAATTAACCTCTACCGAAATATGTTCTGAATTGGATTGATAGCAATCTCCAAGAGGCGAACAGAAGCAGGCGATCAGGGAAAGATTGAATCTCTCTTGGTCAATTTTTTCCCAAAGATCAATGGATAAATCCCCTCTGTAGACTCTTAGAAATTCGAAGTCAGACTTTGCCGGGATAATAGTATTTTCTGTTGGGCTGCTGACAATTCCCCCAGAATCAAAGCTGATATTTCTCTCTTCTCTTTTTGCACTTGCTAAATTTTTCATCAGCTCGTTGTACTCTTTTTTGCAACAGCCTTTTAAGAAATCGGTATGATTGGAATAGAGAATGTTTTTATAATTGAATTGAATTGAATGGATTTTAGTATCGCTGGTCCCGATCCGGCATTTTTGAGTGTAAAGGAAATGAGCGGCTTTTTTTCTTTAATGTCAAAATTGCCATGGGAGAACTCCACAATCGGCATGGTCATCACTTTGACTTGGAGGTTGGCTGCCTTCGCCTGTTGGTAGGTGGCGTAGAAAGAGGTTGTGGAAATCAGAATGGCACAGAGTGCGATAAGTAAATTCAGTCTCTCTTTATTTAAGAACTTCATTTTACTGATCTCAGAATGGACTAATAAAGGTGATGCTTTGTAAACAGGGCGCCGGAGTCATCCGGCACCCTTTGTGAATGAAGCTATTCGAGCATTGGTTTGAGAAATTGCCCGGTATGGGACAACTCCATTTCCGCAACCTCTTCCGGTGAACCCGCTGCAATAATTTGACCGCCGCCGGAACCGCCCTCCGGGCCCAAATCAACGATCCAGTCAGCGGTTTTGATGACGTCCAGATTGTGTTCGATGACAACAATGGTATTGCCGTGATCGCGCAGTCGGTGCAATACATCCAGCAGTAACTGGATATCGGCAAAGTGCAGGCCGGTGGTGGGTTCGTCGAGAATATACAGGGTTTGGCCGGTGTCGCGCTTGGACAGTTCGCGCGAGAGTTTCACCCGCTGCGCTTCACCGCCGGAGAGGGTGGTGGCGGCCTGGCCGAGCTTGATATAGGAGAGACCCACATCCATCAGTGTCTGCAGTTTTTTGGCAATTGCAGGTACCGGGTCGAAGAACTCCCGCGCGTCTTCCACGGTCATTTCCAGTACCTCGTGGATGTTCTTGCCCTTGTAGTGTACTTCCAGGGTTTCGCGATTGTAGCGCTTACCATGGCAGGTGTCGCAGGGCACATAGATATCGGGAAGAAAGTGCATCTCCACCTTGATGACGCCATCGCCCTGGCAGGCCTCACAGCGACCGCCCTTGACATTAAAGCTGAAGCGACCGGGCTTGTAGCCGCGGGAACGGGCTTCCTGGGTGCCGGCAAACAGGTCGCGGATCGGGGTGAAAATACCGGTGTAGGTGGCCGGGTTGGATCTGGGTGTGCGCCCGATCGGGCTCTGGTCGATATCCACGCACTTGTCGAAGTGCTCCAGCCCATACACTGCCCGGTAGGGCGCAGCCTTCAGGGTGGTAGCTCTGTTCAGGGCTGTCGCTGCCAGCGGATACAGGGTGGTGTTGATCAGAGTGGATTTACCGGAGCCGGAGACACCGGTGACACAGGTGAACAGGCCCACGGGAATTTCCAGGTCCACGTCCCGCAAGTTGTTACCACGGGCGCCCTCAAGACGCAGTATATAGTCTGGTTCGGGTACATAGCGCGCCTCTGGCACGGCAATTTTCTTTTTGCCGGAGAGGTACTGTCCGGTCAGTGAATTCTTGCACCTGGCAATCCTGTCCGCGCTACCGACGGCGACTATTTCACCGCCGTGTACGCCGGCGCCGGGGCCGATATCGACAATGTAGTCTGCGTTGCGGATGGCATCTTCATCGTGTTCCACCACGATCACGGTATTGCCGATATCGCGCAGGTGGGTGAGTGTGTTCAGCAGGCGTGCATTGTCGCGCTGGTGAAGGCCGATGGAGGGCTCATCGAGAATATACATCACGCCCACCAGGCCTGCGCCGATCTGGCTGGCCAGGCGAATGCGCTGGGCCTCGCCGCCGGACAGGGTTTCAGCGCTGCGGTTCAGGGTCAGGTAGTTGAGGCCCACGTCCACGAGAAAGCGAAACCGGTCGCGCAGTTCTTTCAGGATCTTGTCGGCAATCTCTTTCTGGGCGCCCTCGAAAGTCAGTTGGTGATCGAAATAATCGAAGGCATCGCCCACCGGCAGTGCGGTGATTTCCGCCAGGGTGCGGTTGTCTACAAAAACATGGCGGGCCTCGCGGCGCAGGCGGGTGCCGCAGCACTCAGGGCACTGCTGCGTGCTCAGGTATTTGGCCAGTTCCTCGCGCACGGACTGGGATTCAGTATCCCGGTAGCGGCGCTGGAAGTTGGGAATAATGCCCTCGAAGGTGTGACGCCGCACGGTGACGTCGCCGCGGTCGTTGACATAGCTGAAGTCGATGACTTCATCGCCGCTGCCCTGCAGGATAATCCTGCGGTGCGCTTTGCGCAGCTTTTTCCAGGGCTTGTCCAGATCAAAGCCGTAGTGCTCAGCGAGGGCATCGAGCATATGATAGTAATAGATATTGCGTCGGTCCCAGCCGCGGATGGCGCCCTCTGAAATACTGCTCTGCGGATCGAGAATCACCTTGTCCTCGTCGAAGAACTGCTTGACGCCCAGGCCGTCGCAGCTCGGGCAGGCGCCGGCGGGATTGTTGAAAGAGAACAGACGCGGCTCCAGCTCATCCAGGGAATAGTCGCACACCGGGCAGGCGTGGCGGGCAGAGAAGAGCCGGTCTTCCTGATGGCCCTCCATAAAACTGATGGAGGCAATGCCTTGGGTGAGGTTCAGGGCCGTTTCAAAAGATTCCGACAGACGCAGTTGCAGATCATTGCGTACCTTGAAGCGGTCCACGATGACCTCAATGGTATGCTTGCGGCGCTTGTCCAGTTTGGGGGTGTCATCGAGATCGCAGGTCACCCCATCAATACGCGCGCGCACGAACCCATCGCGACGCAGCTGTTCGAACACATGCTGGTGCTCGCCCTTGCGATCCCGCACCACGGGTGCCAGCAGCATGATCTTGCTGCCTTCCGGCAGGGCCAGTACCTGATCCACCATCTGGCTGACTGTCTGCGCCTGCAGCGGTTCAGCGTGCTCGGGACAGCGGGGTTCGCCCACACGGGCAAACAGCAGGCGCAGGTAATCATAAATCTCGGTGATAGTACCCACGGTAGAGCGGGGGTTGTGAGAGGTGGACTTTTGCTCGATGGATATGGCTGGAGACAGTCCGTCGACGGTGTCCACGTCCGGCTTTTCCATCATCGACAGGAACTGGCGCGCATAGGTGGAGAGGGACTCCACATAGCGGCGCTGGCCCTCGGCGTAGAGGGTGTCAAATGCCAGGGAGGATTTGCCGGAACCGGACAGTCCGGTAATCACGATCAGTTTGTCGCGGGGGATGTCGAGGTCGATATTTTTCAGGTTGTGGGTGCGCGCACCCCTTACATAAATCGTGTCCACGCTCTACCTATCTGCTGGTCATACTGGGTCGGGCCTCGGACTTGCTCCGCGCAGGGCGATCACAACTGCGGTGCCGAAAAACAGCTCAGTATAAACTCGCCAGCCAATGTGCCAAAATCGTCTGCCGCAAAAACCCAACAGCTGGACAGATTGAAGTGATGGTTCCTGTAATTCTCTGCGGTGGTACCGGCTCGCGTTTATGGCCGCTCTCCCGCGAAGCCTACCCAAAGCAGTTTCTGCCGCTGATTGGCGGTGAGACCATGTTGCAGGCTACGGTGCGGCGTCTGGAGGGGCTGCAGCGATTGCAGGCCCCCATTCTGGTGTGCAATGAGGAGCACCGCTTTGCTGCGGCAGAACAACTGCAGGAGATTGGGCACGGGGCCCAGTCGATCCTGCTGGAGCCCTGTGCACGCAATACGGCACCGGCCATTGCTCTGGCTGCGTTGACGGCGCTGGAGTGCGGTGAGGACCCCCTGCTGCTGGTGCTGCCGGCAGATCATACAGTGGCGGATGTGCCGGCTTTCCAAAGTGCGGTGCAGGCAGCGGCGGCGCTGGCGGAACAGGGATATTTGGTGACCTTTGGTGTTGCGCCGACGCGCGCCGAGACAGGCTATGGCTATATTCGCCGCGGAGAGGCTCTGGGGGACCGTGCCTGGAAGGTGATGGCGTTTGTCGAGAAACCGGATGTCGATACTGCGAAGTCTTACCTGGCCGGCGGTGAGCACGCCTGGAACAGTGGCATCTTCCTGTTGCGCGCCTCCCGTTATCTGGAAGAGCTGGGCCAACACCGCGGAGATATTCTCGCGGCCTGCCGGAGCGCCTGTGCACACGCCGCGCGGGATCTGGATTTTACCCGTGTGGATAAAACGGCCTTTGCCGCCTGCGCCGACGAGTCGGTGGACTATGCGGTGATGGAGTGCACCGAAACCGCCGCCGTGGTTTCTATGGATGCCGGCTGGAGCGACGTGGGCTCCTGGCTCGGACTCTGGGAACTGGCCGAACGGGATGCCGATGACAACCTGTTGCAGGGCGATGTGCTGCTGGAGGACAGCGAGGGCTGTCTGGTGCGCGCTGAAAATCGCCTGGTAAGCCTGCTGGGAGTCAAGGATCTGGTGGTGGTGGATACCGATGATGCCCTGCTGATCGCCGGAAAGCAGCGGGTTCAGGAGGTGAAAAAGCTGGTACACAATCTCAAGCGTTCCGGGCGCAGCGAGGCCCGGCGCCACCGCAAGGTCTACAGGCCCTGGGGTTATTATGACTCCATAGATGCGGGCCCGCGCTTCCAGGTCAAACGTATCGTGGTCAAGCCTGGTCAGCAGCTATCCCGGCAAATGCACCACCACCGGGCCGAGCACTGGGTCGTCGTGCGTGGCACAGCCAGGGTGACCCGCGGCGAAGAGGAGTTGCTGATCACCGAGAACCAGTCCACTTACATTTCCCTGGGGGTGGTCCACCGCCTGGAAAACCCGGGCACCATTCCCCTGGAGTTGATCGAAGTGCAATCCGGCAGTTATCTGGGTGAGGATGATATCGTTCGCTTTGACGATGATTACGGCCGCAATTAGCCGTGGTGGGCATCTGTGCAGCTTCCACTACAGCCCGTTGGCAGCTCGCTGTACAATGCGCGCCCAATTGAATGCTGTTGCGGGATTTGCATGAATGCCATTGAGCGTCGCGCCCTGGGTGGATTGGCCCCCCTGTATGTTTTTCGCATGCTCGGCCTGTTTATGGTGCTGCCGGTGCTCACCGTTTACGGTGGGGATTACCGCGCTAGCACGCCCCTGCTGCTGGGGCTGGCCCTGGGTGCCTATGGCCTGAGCCAGGCGGTGCTGCAGATCCCCCTGGGGCTGCTATCCGACCGCTGGGGGCGCAAGCCGGTGATCTATACGGGCCTCGCCCTGTTTGCCCTCGGCAGTGTAATCGCGGCCCAGACGGACTCGGTCTACGGATTGATTGCCGGCAGGGTGCTGCAGGGCTGTGGTGCTATTTCGGCAGCGGTAATGGCGCTGGTTGCCGATCTCACCCGGGACGAGAAGCGCGGTATCGCCATGGCGGTGGTAGGTGCGTCAATCGGGGTGGCCTTTATGCTGGCAGTGGTACTGGGGCCGGCCCTGGCGGGCGCCGGTGGTCTGGCGGCTGTCTTCTGGGTCACCGCGGTATTGGCTTTGCTGGGTATTCTGCTGGTCTGGTATGTTGTGCCAGCGCCACCGGTGGCGCGGCGCCCGGCAGTTTCCAGCGGTGGTTTCCGCACTGTACTGGGCAGTGGTCTCATCTGGAGGATGGTTTCCGGGGCATTTTTTTCCCACCTGTTACTGACGGCGTTATTTGTCGCCCTGCCACTGGTTTTGGTGAACAGGCTGGGGTGGCCGGCAGGGGAGCACTGGAAACTGTACGGCCCCCTGATGCTGGGCACCTTTATTCTAATGCTGCCGCTGATGCGGCTGGCAGAGTGCGGTAAAAAAGCCCCGCTCGCCTTAAACCTGGGAGCTCTGGCTCTGGCTGGGGGCAGTGCGGCACTGTTGCTGGCGACCGGCCCCTGGGTTGCAGTGGTACTGCTGGGTATTTTCTTTACCGGTTTCAATCTGCTGGAGGCGCTGTTGCCAGCCCAGTTGACCCGCAAGGCGCCGGTGGATGCCCGCGGGGCCGCTTCGGGTCTCTATGCAACCCTGCAGTTTTTCGGCACCTTTGTCGGCGGCAGTCTGGGAGGCTACCTGTTCGGCGTGGGTGGCGCGAGCGCTGTGGCCTGGTTCGGTTTTGCAGCGTTATCGGTCTGGGGGCTGCTCTGGTGGTGGCTGCGCGAGCGGGCCAGTGCTTACTAACTGGTGGCGACTGTTGTATGCTGCTGGATAAACATACACTGATTGCCTGCCGGGGCGATCGTGCAACGGCAGTGTTTGAGCAGGCGTGCACAGGTAACGTCTGAATCATAATTGCCCCGGGCGGGACCCGGGTTGAAGAGAGGAGAGGGCCATGGCCAGGGGAATTAATAAAGTTATTTTGATTGGCAATCTGGGCAATGATCCGGAAACCCGGTATATGCCGAGTGGGGGTGCCGTAACCAACGTAAGCCTGGCCACCAGCGAGAGCTGGAAAGACAAGCAGACTGGCCAGCAGCAAGAACGCACCGAGTGGCACCGGGTGGTGTTCTTCAACCGCCTGGCCGAAATTGCCGGAGAGTACCTGCGCAAGGGTTCCAAAGTGTATATTGAGGGAGCACTGCGCACACGCAAGTGGCAGGACAAGAGCACCGGCCAGGATCGCTACAGCACTGAGATTGTCGCCAGTGAGATGCAGATGCTCGACGGCCGCGGTGAAGCGGGCGGCTTTGGCCAGGGTGTGAGTGGTGCCGGAATGGGCGCCGCCGATAGCGGTGCACACCCCACGAGTGGTCAGGGCGCCTTTGCACCGGCAAATACCGCTCCTTCGCCGGCGGCACCACCCAACAAGCAGCAGCCCAACCAGGGCTCCGCCGGTGGGTTCGACAACAGCTTTGACGACGATATTCCCTTCTGAGGCTGGCCTGTCCAGTGTTTGAACTGAGTTCCGGCTACAAACCGGGCACCGTTGCGGTTATCACGGCCGGCAATGAAATTGACGGCGCGTTGCAGAAACGCCTGCAGCGTGCCGGCCTGCGCACCCAGCTGTTGGCCCCATCTGAACTCGAACAATTGCGCCCGGGCTCTCTTGTGATCAATGCCTCGGCCTGCGCCGATGCGCAGGGCATGCCGGAGGCGCTACAGGTGGCCAGACTGCTCGCGCAGAATCCCTGTGCGCATGTGATCCAGCTCTCCTCCTATCAGGTCTTTGCCGGCGGAGAACGCCGTCGCTACGATGAAGACGAGGCAGCGGAGCCCCGCGCCCGTTGCGGGCGACAGTGGCTGACTTGTGAGCGGGCCCTGGGCGGTTTGGACCATCTGACTATTTTGAGATTCGGTTGGGTGGTGGACAGTAGCCGGGATGCGCTGTTGGGGCGGGTGTTGCACAGTTTTGTTACGGGCGAGCCCATCGCCCTGGATAGCTGCAGCAGCGGCAATCCGGTCACCGCTTTGGATTTGGCGCGTGTGGTGGTGGCAGTGTCACAGCAGTTGGCCAGTGGGGCCTGTGCCAGCGGGATTTACCACTACGGCAGCTCCGACAGCTGTACTGCGATGGAGTTTGCTTTGGAGGTTGTGGAGCGGGCCCGGTCCTTCTATGACGAAGAGCGGCTGGTGCCGTTGAGCCTGCTGGAGGATAGCGGGAAACGGCGAGATCGCAGTGTTGTTCTCGCCTGCGGCAAGCTGCGCGATGTCTTCGGCATTCAGCAGCACAGCTGGCGCCAGGGGCTCACCCGGCAAGTGGAGCTTTGGCTTGAGCGCCTGGAAGCGGAGAGGTCAACACCCTAAAAGAGAGATTGCCGGGGAAGTGTTGCAAAGTGAGAGGCGCCCGTTAGGCAGACCCCTGTTGGGCTTTCGGCCTACACCTTATCGAAAACCAGACAGGCATTGGTGCCGCCGAAGCCGAAGCTGTTCGACATGGCGCGCTTTATTTCGCATTCGCGCAGTTCGACCACCAGATCCATGCCTTTGGCTGCGGGATCCCGGTTGTCTACATTGGCCGAGGCGGCGATAAAATTATGTTGCATCATCAGCAGGCTGTAAATAGCCTCCTGTACACCGGCAGCCCCAAGGGAGTGGCCGGTCAGCGATTTTGTGGAAGCGAAAGCCGGTCCCTTGTCCCCAAAGACTTCGCGCATGGCTCGGAGTTCAGCCACATCTCCCACGGGGGTCGAGGTGCCGTGGGTATTGATATAGTCCACGCTGCCACGCAGGCCACCGCCATCCATGCCCGCCAGGGCCTGTTGCATGCAGCGCACCGCACCCTCGCCGCTGGGAGCGACCATGTCGTAACCATCTGAGGTGGCGCCGTAGCCGGTCAGCTCAGCATAGATGGTGGCACCGCGCGCCAGGGCATGATTCATCTCCTCCAGTATCAGGCAGCCACCGCCACCGGCGATCACAAATCCATCGCGATCCGTATCGTAGGGACGCGAGGCTCTGGTGGGGGTTTCATTGTACTTGCTCGAAAGGGCGCCCATGGCATCAAACAGATGGGTCAGGCTCCAGGCCAGTTCCTCGCCGCCACCGGCAAAGACAATATCCTGCTTGCCCATTTGGATCAGTTCGGCTCCGTGGCCAATGCAGTGGGCGCTGGTTGCACAGGCGGAAGAGATGCTGTAATTAACGCCTTTGATTTTGAACGGGGTGGCGAGACAGGCGGAGACGGTGCTGCCCATCACCTGGGGTACCCGGTAGGCGCCGACACGGCGCACACCCTTTTCTTTGAGGGTGTGAGCGGCATCGATAATCTGCTGGGTGGAGGTGCCCCCGGAGCCCATGATAATACCGGTGCGTGGATTGGAAATATCGCTCTCCTCCAGGCCGGACTGATCGATGGCCTCGCGCATGGCAATATAGGCATAGGCGGCGGAATCACCCATAAAGCGCAGTTGCTTGCGGTCGATATGTTCCTTGAAATCAATATCCACCGGACCGGCAATCTGGCTGCGCAGTCCGAGATCCCGATATTCGTCCTGAAAGCGAATGCCACTGCGGCCGGCTTTCAGGGAGGCAGTGACTTCTTTTGTGTTGGTACCGATACAGGATGTGATTCCCATTCCGGTAATGACTACCCGGCGCATAGTGATCTCCAGCATAGCGTGTCGGCAGAAGACTTTCAGCGGTATTGGTCTTCGGCCAGTTTAAAAATTATCCGTGCGGGTAAACAAGCCTACGCGAAGATCCTTCGCTGTGTAAATTTCGCGTCCGTCGACAGAGACACTGCCGTTGCCGATTCCCATGACGAGCCTGCGCTCGACGATACGGCTCATCTGGATATGGTAAGTTACTTTTTTGTTGGTGGGCAGAATCTGTCCGGTAAACTTGACTTCGCCGCAGCCGAGTGCGCGCCCGCGCCCGGGATTGCCTTTCCAGGCCAGGAAATAACCGAGCAGTTGCCACATGGCGTCCAGGCCGAGGCAGCCGGGCATGACCGGATCGCCGGGAAAGTGACAGTCGAAAAACCACAGATCGGGAGAGATGTCCAGCTCTGCAATCAACTCTCCCTTGCCGAAGGCGCCGCCCTCTTTGGAAATGTGGGTGATTCGGTCCAGCATCAGCATATTGGGGGCGGGCAGTTGGGCATTGCCGGGGCCGAACATTTCACCCTGGGAGCAGGTCAGGAGTTCCTCCCTGCTATAGTTGTTTTTTTGAACAAAGTTACTCATCTTATCCCTATCAGTGGGTGGTTGTGCAATTGAGGCTGGGCGTTTTTGCAAGAGCGGGCATTCTAAGGGCTCTGTCTTGCTTGTCCAGTCAGGCAAAACGGTTTTTGTGACTGGCGCTATAATTGCTTTCACAATCTTAGAGCATTGAATCGGGGATTTTTGGCCTTATTGGGGATACTCGCGTCATCTTATGTAAATGATACCGCTTGCCAACTGTGTTAGATTGCCGGCCCGAAGCGGAAGACACGCTTTTGTTCAAAGGGGGTAAAATGCTCAAAAAATGTCTGTTCCCGGTCGCCGGTTACGGCACCCGTTTCCTGCCTGCCACCAAAGCCATGCCCAAAGAGATGCTACCTCTGGTGAATAAGCCGCTGGTACAGTACGGCGTCGAGGAAGCCATTGAGGCGGGGCTGACGGAAATTGGCTTTGTCACCGGCCGGGGCAAGCGTGCCATCGAGGATCACTTTGATACCAACTTTGAATTGGAACACCAGATTGCCGGAACCGGCAAAGAGCGCTATCTGGATTCTGTACGCAAGGTCATCGACTGTGCCAGCTTTTCCTATACACGCCAGGGGGAAATGCGGGGTTTGGGCGATGCGATCCTGCAGGGGCGCCGCCTGGTGGGAGATGAGGCCTTTGCCGTAGTGCTGGCAGACGACCTGTGCCTGAACGATGACCTGGGCGTGCTCGCGCAGATGGTGCGGCTCTACAAGCAGTTTCGCTGCAGCATCGTTGCCGTCGAGGAAGTCCCAATGACGCAGATCCATAAATTCGGTGTGATCGCAGGCAACGAGATCAAACCGGGCCTCTACCAGGTAACCGATATGATCGAGAAGCCCGCTGTGGAAGAGGCGCCGAGCAATAAGGCGATTATCGGGCGCTACATTTTAACCCCGGATATTTTTGACCTGATCCGCGATACACCCCCGGGCAAAAATGGGGAAGTTCAGATTACCGATGCCCTACTGGCCCAGGCGCGTCAGGGTTGCGTGCTGGCTTACGCGTTCAGGGGGCGCCGTTTTGACTGTGGTTCAGTGGAAGGGTTTATCGAGGCCACGAACCATGTGTATGAAAATGTATACCTTCCCGGCCAGCCCGCTCAGGAGAAGCAGTAAGTGCGCGAACTCACCTGTTTTAAAGCCTATGATGTGCGCGGTCGGGTACCGGAAGAGCTGAACGTCGATATCGCTTACCGGGTGGGGCGAGCCTTTGCCCAGTTCCTGGGCGCGCGCCGGGTAGTAGTCGGGCACGACATACGCCTGACCAGTGGCGAACTGACCGCAGCGCTGGCCAATGGTCTGTGCGATGCCGGGGCAGAAGTGTTTCATATCGGGGAATGTGGAACCGAAGAGATTTACTTCTCCACTTTTCATGGAGACTTTGATGGCGGTATCTGTGTGACCGCCAGTCACAACCCCATGGAATACAATGGAATGAAATTTGTCCGTGCCGGCAGCAGCCCGATCAGTGGTGATACCGGTTTGCTGGATATCAAACGCCTGGCGGAGGAGAACAACTTTCCCCCCGTGACTCAGCGTGGTGATTTGCAGCGTTTTGAGCATCGCGCAGCCTTTGTCCGGCATCTGTTAGGGTATATTGATCGCTCTGTCCTCAGGCCGCTCAAGTTGGTGGTCAATGCCGGTAATGGTGGCGCGGGCACAGTGGTTGATGCGTTGGCACCACACCTGCCCTTTGAGTTTGTGCGGGTACACCACCAGCCAGACGGCAATTTCCCCAATGGTATCCCCAACCCGATACTGCCGGAGAATCGTGCACCCACCGCGGCGGCGGTGCGTGAGAGTGGGGCTGACTTTGGTATTGCTTGGGATGGTGATTTCGACCGCTGTTTTTTCTTTGATGAAAAGGGTGCGTTTGTCGAAGGTTACTACCTGGTCGGTTTGCTTGCAGGCGCCTTTCTGCGTAAGCATAAAGGCGCCAAAGTGGTTCACGATCCCCGCCTGCTGTGGAATACCAGGGATATCGTCTACAGGGCGGGCGGTGTACCGGTGCAAAGCAAAACTGGCCACGCTTTTATCAAAGAGCGTATGCGCAGGGAAGACGCGGTTTACGGCGGTGAGATGAGTGCCCATCACTACTTCCGTGACTTCGCCTACTGCGACAGTGGTATGATCCCCTGGCTATTGGTGGCTGAATTAGTCAGCCGCAGTGGCAAGCCCCTGTCGGAACTGGTCGGGGAGGGCATGAAGGCATTTCCCTGCTCCGGCGAGATCAATACCAGGGTGCAGAATGCTGCAGCACTACTGAAAGCCGTCGAAGCGAGCTATGGCCCCGATGCCGAGTGCGTGGAGCATGTGGATGGCTTGAGTGTGGGCTATACCGATTGGCGTTTTAATCTTCGCATGTCCAATACTGAACCGGTCGTCCGCCTGAATGTGGAATCCCGGGGGGATAAGGCCCTGATGCGCGCGAAGACCGAAGAGTTACTCAGACTGATCCGCGCCTGAATTCCGCTTCAATGCTATTGAGTTGCCTGCCTTGCAATGCCGGCGCAGATGCGCGCAGTGGCCCGGCTGTCACCGTTTTGGAGCACCACCTGCACGCATCATCCTACCCCGGTAACCCGTTTGGCGGTCGGATTGGCGCGATCTCCCGGGGCCTCAGACCTCTCTTTCCACTGCAAAGCTGGCCAATTGTTGCAGGGCCGTCTTTTGTGCGCAGTCGGGCAGAAAAGCCAGCTGTGCTTTTGCGTTATCGACGGCAACATGGGCGTGTTCCATGGTGTAATCCAGTGCCCCGCAAGCCTCAATGGCTTCGACGATGCCGGACAATTGCTCTGCACTGTGCCGTTCAATGGCTTCCCTGACCAGTTGCGCCTGGGCCCGGGTCCCCTTGGCCATGGTGTAGATGAGTGGCAGAGTCGGTTTGCCCTCGGCCAAGTCATCGCCCACATTCTTACCCAATGCCTCCGGGGTGCCGCGGTAGTCGAGCACATCATCGACCAGTTGGAAGGCGAGTCCCAGGTGACGGCCGTACAGTTTCAGAGCGGTTTGTACCTCGTTGGTGCATCCGGCCAGGGCTGCGGCAGTTTCACAGGCGGCCTCAAAAAGGGCGCCGGTTTTCTTGTGGATAACGGTGAAGTAGCTGTCTTCGCCCACGTCGGGATCGCCTGCGTTGACCAACTGCTCTACCTCGCCCTCGGCGATGGTGTTGGTCGTATCCGAGAGGATTGCCATGATGCGCATATCCTGCAGGGCAACCATCATCTGAAAGGCGCGGGAGTAGAGGAAGTCGCCCACCAGAACGCTGGGGGCATTGCCCCATTTGGCATTGGCGGTAAGGCGGCCTCGGCGCAGTTCGGAAGTGTCCACCACATCATCGTGCAACAGCGTGGCGGTGTGAATAAATTCAATAATGGTGGCGAGGTCGATATGGCGATTACCGCGATAACCACAGGCCCTGGCGCAGAGCAGCACCAGCAGGGGTCGCAGGCGCTTGCCACCGGCCTCCACCAGGTAGTGGCCGATGTTTTCCACCAGGGGAACGTGCGAGTGCAGTTGATCGAGAATACGCTGGTTGACTGCGGCAAAGTCTTCGGCGGCGACCCTGTGGAAAGGCAGCATGCATGAGTTCCTTATACGACTGACAGAGGCCGCCCGAAGGAGCCGGACGGTAAAGGGGTGCTATTGTATCAACCCGGTGAATTGATTAGAATCTGCGCCCCGCCGTTTGCGGGTACCGATCGGCTCTGGTCTGGGCCGTCTGGGACCCGTCGGCAACAGATGTTTAGACAACGCGGCGCAAGCTCCCAAAATGCGGTTGATGACCCAACAGTCCGTCCGCTGCTTCGTGTCGTCCACACCGGAGCAGAGAAAAATATGTACGCTGTTTTTGAAAGCGGTGGCAAGCAACACCGCGTGGAAGCGGGCGAGATACTTCGCCTTGAAAAGTTGGAAGTCGCGACTGGGGAATCCATCGATTTCGATAGGGTGCTGATGGTAGTTGATGGCGACAAGATTGATATCGGCGCTCCCGTTGTCAATGGCGCAGCAGTGACTGCCGAAGTGGTCAGCCACGGCCGCGGCGAGAAAGTGAAAATCATCAAGTTCCGCCGCCGCAAGCACTCTATGAAGCGCCAGGGTCACCGCCAGTGGTATACCGAGGTGAAAATCACCGGTATCAAGGCATAAAGAGGAGTAACGATTCATGGCACACAAGAAAGCTGGTGGCAGTACCCGAAATGGCCGCGATTCCGAGAGCAAACGCCTTGGCGTTAAGCGTTTTGGCGGCCAGTCTGCTGTTGCAGGTAATATCATCGTTCGCCAGCGCGGCACCAAGTTCCACGCCGGGGTGAATGTTGGTATGGGTAAAGACCACACCCTGTTCGCCACGGCGGACGGCGTTGTGAAGTTTGAAGTGAAAGGTCCCAATAACCGCAAGTTTGTTTCCATCGAAACAGTCTGAGCAGAATCTGGCCCAAGCTTCAAAAAAGCCCCGCTTGCTGCGGGGCTTTTTTGTTGCAAGGCAGTAAACCGTTACGGAATACCCGGGGTAAGTCCCTGTTTTTTGGGGAACCTCCTCCTGTCCGGTTGGTGGGTGTCGCCGGCTTGGGCAGGATACGGAATAGACAATCGCCGAGGTAGTGGAGTGATTTATGAAATTTGTCGATGAAGCACCCATCTACGTGCAGGCGGGCAAGGGGGGCAATGGCTGCCTGAGCTTTCGCCGGGAAAAGTTTGTCGAGCGGGGCGGGCCGGATGGTGGCGATGGCGGTGATGGCGGTTCGGTCTACCTGGAAGCCGACGATTCCCTGAATACCCTGGTGGATTACCGCTACCAGCCCCGCTATATCGCCGAGGCTGGCCAACAGGGGCGCGGGCGCAACTGCACCGGCGCCAAGGGGGGGGATCTGGTATTGAAGGTACCGGTGGGTACCACGGTGATTGATGCGGAAACCGGTGAAACCCTGGGGGATTTGACTGCTGCCGGCGAGCGCCTTCTGGTTGCGCGGGGCGGTTTCCATGGCCTCGGCAATACCCGCTTCAAATCCAGTACCAACCGGGCTCCCCGCAAGACCACCAATGGGACAGCGGGCGAGGCGCGCAACCTCAAGCTGGAGCTGAAAGTCCTGGCCGATGTGGGCATGCTCGGTTTGCCCAATGCCGGCAAGTCCACATTCATCCGCGCCGTTTCCGCAGCCAAACCCAAGGTGGCCAACTATCCCTTCACAACTCTGGTGCCCAATCTGGGGGTGGTGCAGGTACAGCAGCACCGCAGTTTTGTGATCGCCGATATCCCCGGCCTGATCCAGGGTGCCGCCGAGGGCGCTGGTCTGGGCATTCGCTTCCTCAAGCACCTGACCCGCTGCCGGGTGCTCTTGCACCTGGTGGATCTGGCGCCCTTCGACGGCTCCGACCCCGTTGAGAATGCTCGCGCCATTGAGCGTGAGCTGAGCTGCTTCAGCGCCACCCTGGCCGGGCGCGAGCGCTGGTTGGTATTCAACAAAACCGATCTGGTACCCGCGGCCGAGTTGGAAGCGCGCTGTGAAGCGATTGTTGCAGCCCTGAACTGGACCGGGCCGGTGTTTCGGGTGGCTGCGATCCGCGCGGAGGGCACCGGTGTGCTGGTTGGCTGCTTGATGGACTTTCTGGAAGCCCGTCGGGAGGCGGAGGGCAAGGTTCCGCAACTGGCCCAGGCAGAGCTGGAAGTGCAGCAGCAGATGCAGCGCGAAGCGCGCGAGCGCATTGAGACACAGCGAGACAGTTATCGCGCCAGGCGCAGGGCCGCGAGGGGATCGGAGGAAGAAAATGAGGGCCGGGACGATGACGATGTGGATATCGAGTATCGTCCCTGAATGGCATCGGTATGACAGTGTGCTACCACATCGCCCCAAACCGGCCTGGCATTGAGTCTCGTTTGACAATCAGACGATTGTTTTTATGATCAGAGCCAGACAGTTTTCGCTTAAAAGAAAAATACTATGAATATCAGTATAAGTTTGATGCCATATATATTGCTTGTTACGGCAGTGGTACCAACATTATTTGCCATTCGATTGGCGAAAAAACAAAACCGCTCAATGCTGACTAGTGGGGCGGTTACCTTTTGTTTGGGATTTACCTGGATCGGGGGCTGGATATATTTAGCCGTAATGAACCTCATGCGACCACAGCAGCTGGATAAAAAATAGTGCTGTAAAAGTTTCGTGAGTATGCTCGCCAGTTTGGTCCGGGCGCACGAGCCAGGCGTGTCCCTTACGACAGTGTCACAGGGCCTTGGAAGGCCAGGAAAAATATGAACGCCATATCCGTTTCACGACAGAGGCTTTGCAGGGGACAGCGCTGGGTGATAAAGATCGGCAGCGCCCTGTTAACCAACGGGGGGCGCGGTGTACACCGCTCGGCGATCTCGGCCTGGGTTGCGCAGATGGCAGCTCTGCGCGCGCGTGGAATAGAGGTGGTCCTGGTTTCCTCCGGCGCTGTTGCCGCCGGTATGGATCGGCTGGGCTGGCGTCGCAGACCGGAATCCATCCACCAATTGCAGGCTGCCGCCGCAGTGGGGCAGAGTCACCTGGTACAGGTTTATGAGCAGGCCTTCGGTGACTTCGACATTCCCAGCGCACAGATCCTGCTGGATCACGACGACCTCTCCAATCGCACCCGTTATCTCAATGCGCGCAGCACCCTGCGAACCCTTCTGTCTTTGGGGTCCGTACCTATCGTCAATGAAAATGACACCGTAGTGACCGATGAAATCCGCTTTGGGGACAACGACACCCTGGCGGCGCTGGTTGCCAACCTGGTAGAGGCGGATGCCCTGCTGATTATGACGGATGCGGACGGGCTCTTTAGCGAAGACCCCCGGGAAAATCCCCGTGCGGAGTTGATTGCTGAGGCTTCCGCGCTGGACCCCAGGCTATTGCAGGTGGCGGGGGAATCGCGCAGCGGCCTGGGGCGCGGCGGTATGGCTACCAAGGTGCGGGCAGCGCAACTGGCCGCGCGTTCCGGTGCCTGCACAGTGATTGCTGGCGGTGCCAGGGAAGCGGTGATAACACGTGTTTGCGCAGGGGAGCCGCTGGGTACCCTGCTGTTGCCCGAGGCGGGCCCCCTCGCGGCGCGCAAGCGCTGGCTTGCCGGCCAGTTGCAGGTGCGCGGTGCTGTGGTACTGGACAGGGGGGCAGAGACAGCCCTGCTGGAGAGAGGCAGGAGCCTGCTGGCAGTGGGGGTCACAGGCGTGGAGGGCCGCTTTCGGCGGGGAGATCTGGTTTCCTGCCGCAATAGCGCGGGGCGGGAGGTCGCCCGGGGCCTGGTGAATTATGACAGTCGGGAGAGTCTCAGGATTCAGGGACAACCCTCGGAAAAATTTATCGACTTGCTCGGTTACCGCGACGATGATGAGCTGATTCATCGCGACAACCTGGTTTTGCTCTGATGTCAGTGCCGGTTCTCCGCTGCCGGTGACAAAAAAGCCCCGCATTGCGGGGCTTTTTTTGAGTCTGCTACCCGATGAGATCAGGCAGCCAGCGCTTTGATCTGGGCGTTCAGGCGACTCTTGTGGCGAGCTGCTTTATTCTTGTGAATAATACCTTTGTCCGCCATGCGGTCGATCACGGGAACCGCTTCAGCGTAGGCGGTTTTTGCTTTTTCGGCATCGCCCGCATCAATGGCGGCTACTACCTTCTTGATGTAGGTGCGCACCATGGAGCGCAGACTGGCGTTGTGCATGCGGCGCTTGTCGTTCTGGCGCGCGCGTTTCTTCGCTTGAGGTGAGTTGGCCACCGGTTGCTCCTGTCTGGAATCCTGAATCTGTAACTAACAGGCCCTGGGGCCCGATCGGGTCGCGACATTATCCCCACAGTTACTGGCTTGTCAACCATGGTCGGGCTCGCCACAGTGCTTGGGGGGCCGCACCGGTTACCGGGCCGGCAACTCCAGGCAGAACACCACACCACTGCCATCGGCGCGGTTACCGGCACGCAACCTGCCGCGATGAAAGTCTGCGATCAGCTTGGCGATATGCAGCCCCAGGCCCAAGTGGCCTGTGTTGTTGCCGCCCTTGCGCACGGAAACGAGAGAGTCGAACAGCTTGTGCACAGAGCCGCCGGGCAGCAATGGGCCGCGATTACTGACAGACAGGGTGTAGCCCTCTCTTCCGGTATGCGCAGACAGCTGTATTTCACTGCCTGCGGGGGCAAAACTGCAGGCGTTGTCCACCAGTTTGTCGAGCAACTGTGCCAGCAGTTCCGGTGCGCCATGACAGATCAGTTCGCCGGGGGAGACGTCCAGGTGAAAACGGAAGTTGGGGTGGGCGTCGCTGTAACACTGCACCATCACCTTGAGGAAATCCGCCAGATCGAAGGGTTCCCGTTCGGCCTGTTGGATGCTGGCCTCCAGGTTACTGGCGGCGGAGAGGCTGTTGAGAATCCCCGACAGGCGCGCACTGCCGTCCATTGCGCGCTCGGCATAGCGGCGGCTGTTTTTGTCCAGGTTGCCCTCGCACAGGTTGTCCAGAGAAGAGCGCACAATGGCTAGGGGCGTGCGCAGTTCGTGAGACAGCTTGCCGGCCAGGGTGCGTAGGTACTGGTGGTATTGATCCAGTTCACTCAACAGGCTGGCAAAAGTGCGGTTCAGGGCACCCAGTTCATCACCTGCGCGGGATATGGGGAAGTCGCCACGCAGTTTGCCGCTGGCATCCACAGCGGTGCGGGCTGCGCGATGCAGTTTGCGAATTCGCCAGGACAGCCAGCTGGCATAGGCCAGTAAAAGCAGCAGGGCTGTGGCAGCAGCGGCGCAACTGATCAGCCACAGGCGGTGTGCCGCCCCTTCTGTCACAGACTGCATGACAGCACCGGACTGAAGTACCAGTACCCGCCCCAGCAGTGGTCGTTCGACGACGTCATCGGCACGGGTGATCACCGGTACGCTGACGGCGCCGATGCGGGACTGCAGGGGGCCGCTGAACCACTGTCGCCAGGGAGTGCGATCTGCGCCGGCACTCGCTGGCAGGCCGCTGACTGCTAACGGAGACAGGTCTTCCTGTGCCAGTAGTTTGCGGTAAATCCAGTTGCGCAGCCAGGGGGTTGGTTCCCCGTCTTTGTCATTGATTTGCAACTGCCCATGGCTCGCGAGCAGAAAGCCCTCACTGTCCACCACCGCCAAACGCAGGCCGGGGCGGACGAAGTGCTCCAGTTCCGTGTGCAAATCCGCTAGGGGCCGCACCAGGTGGCCGGGTATCCCGTCTGCAGGCAGTGTGCTGGCTGCGCGCACCGGCGCGCCGCCATCGCTGTGGGCGCGATCTCGGACCTGGATCGACAGAGCGCCGCCAGTCAGTGCATAGGGCAAAGCCAGTTCCAACTGGTAACCGGTGGGGGAAGTGGTCCAGCGTCCGTGCAGGCGCAGCTCGCGCTCGTAGTGGCCGGCCCTGGGATCGTGCCACAGGGCGCTGGCCGCGCCCTGGCTCGCCACAGGTAGCGTGTAATGCCGGTTGCCGGTATACAGCTCGACGGTATCCCCTGCGGAGAGCAGGCCGGTGCGGGGATCATGATAGGCTGGAGTGGGGTCACTGACGGTCAGCAGAAGATAGACGCGCTCACCAAATTGCCCCAGTGTAACCTGTGCTAAAGGTGAGCGCTGCGCGTCGAGCAGTGCCCTGGGTTTCAGTGCCAGAGAGCGCCACTCGTCCCCGTAGCCGTCCACGAAGGGCGCTTGGGGCAACGGGTTGAGGTAGAGTTGGGCACCTGGAGGGCGGGCCTGGCGCAGTGGATCCGGGGCGATGAGCTGTGGTGCACTGGCGAGGCGTGCAGCGATGGCTGCCGCGGTGGCCTCCAGCGCCTGCAGTTGCCCCTGGGCGAGGGCTGCATCCACCTGGCGCAGGTACTGGCAACCGGCCCAGGGCAGGGCCAGGGCAACGAGGCTGACAAGCAGGAGTTGGCGGCGAAGCTTCATCGGTAGTGCTCGTGGAGGCTTTTGCATCGGGTGGACGCCCGACGCAAAGGGGAGAAAGCGTTACAGTTGCCAGCGATAGCCCATGCCGTAGGCAGTCCCTATGGCGTTGAATTTTTCATCCAGCGCCTGAAATTTGCGGCGGATGCGCTTGACATGTGAAGTAATGGTATTGTCATCCAGAACCACCTGGGCGGCCTCCATCAGTTGACTGCGGGATTTGACATGGCCCGGCCGCCTGGCCAGCGCGTGGACTATCCAGAACTCGGTAACAGTGAGGTCCACCTGTTGCCCGTCCCAATGGCAGTGCAGTGTGGATAGATCCAGTGCGAGCTTGCCCTGGGTCAGGGCTTCTCCATCCCCGCCCTGATTGCGCAGAACCTCTACCCGGCGCAACAGGGCATTGATACGCGCCTGCATATGGGGCAGGGAAATATCTTTGGTCAGGTAATCGTCTGCACCGAGGCGCAAACCGGAGATAATATCCAACTCGGAATCCCGGGCGGTGAGAAACAGAATTGGCAGGCTGGGCGCCAGGGCGCGCAACTCCCGACACAGCTCGAAGCCGCCTTCCACTTCGCTGCCCAGGCCCACATCAATGACTGCCAGATCCGGCAGGCGCTGCCGGAAGGCCGCCATGGCCTCGATTCTCGCACTGTACAGGTCGACGCGATAACCGTTGCGGCGCAGGGCATCGCGATAGTTTGCAGCGATCGCGTGCTCGTCTTCGACAATGGCAATGGTTGCACTCATGACAGATTCCGGCTTTTTTCCTTATATGTAGGGAATCATGCACGAAAGCGCTGACAAATAGCAAAAAGGCGGGCACTGAGGGCCCGCAGGCACAGCGAGGTAATGTTGGTGGGGGCAGTGGCAAGCAGAATTGCGATCTGTGATCACTGCCGGGCTTGTTGCGCAGATGGTTGAAAACCCACTGTTCCACCACCAGCTAGAAACGTCCGGCGGTGGATTCCGGCAGAGAAAAGCGAATGTCCACCCGGCGCTCCATCGCGTAGGCGTCCACATCACCGCGGGGTGCCCGGGAGTAAGTGGCACCCATCGCGCGGCGACTGATACGCGCGGGGTCGATTCCATAAGATACCAGTGCCTGCTCAACACTCAGGGCGCGCTGGTCCGACAGCACATTGTTGTAACCATCGCTACCGCGGGGGTCGGCGTGTCCCTCCAGGTGGATCTGCAGGTGCGGGTGGCGTCTGAGAAAGTCGGCCAAGGCACTCAGTTGCTGCCGCTGTCCTTCCTGAAGTTCATCTTCTCCAGTGGTAAATAACAGCTGGAATTGCAGAGAATCCAATGCGAGTTGGCCGGCATTGTTTGCGGACAGTCTGGCTGCATCCAGTTGTTGTGCCAGGTTGTTGAGCTCCGCACGGCTCTCGGTTAATTGTGTTGCCAGCATATCTGTCTCTTCCGCTTGCTTGATCTGTTCGCCGAGCCAAGCGCCACCGAGTGCTCCGGCGATAAACCCGACCGGCCCGCCCATGGCTGCACCGGCGATGGCGGCACTGGTAAAGACCGTGGCCTGTTTGGCCGGTGTCAGTTTTGATTCACGGTGTTCCTGTGCCTGGGCGCCGGCGGCAATCAGGGAACTCAGGGTGGCGACCATCAATGCATTTTTCATTGTTCTGCTCCTTGGAGGCTTGCGTTGGCTCTTTTGGACCCGTTGTGTATCCGGCCCGCTTGAATGGTATTAAAAAGCCGCAAGGAGGCGCTGGCGTGGCGCGGTAGTGGCAAACTACAGCGCAATTGTGACGAAATGTGGCAACCGGGCGCGGCCGTCCACTTATTGGAGGCGGCGGTAGCGCTGGTCGCGCGGTGCCTCTACGCTGACACGGATTCGCCGGGGACGGGGCCCGCGCATCACTGCAATGTAGAGCACTATCGCCAGTGCCAGAGCAATAATCAAAGCGTTGATGGTCATCCTTTCACTCCCAGCGCCGCCGCTTCCATGGGACGCGTGACCAAGTCGTAACTATTATAGGCTCGCGAGTTCCCTATCGCAGCGCCCCTGTGCCGCCCTGTAATCAGCCGAATTGCGGTAGACTGGTCAGCCAACAGACTTTACCGATCCCCAGGAGCCGATGTTTTGCCTCAGCCATCCTCAGTTCGGGAACAACCCCTTGAGAGATCCGGTGCTTCCAGGCTGCTGCGCAGCAGCTCAGTCGTGGGCGCCGCGACGCTGTTGTCACGGGTTGCCGGATTGGCGCGGGATATAGCCCTGGCCCGCTTTGCCGGGGCTGGAGATGCCGCCGATGCCTTTTTCGTCGCCTTTAAAATTCCCAATTTCTTTCGCCGGCTGTTTGCCGAGGGCGCCTTCGCCCAGGCATTTGTGCCGGTACTGTCGGAATACCGCCAGAAGGGTGGCATTGCCGCAGCCCGGGCGTTGAATGACCGCGTCGCCGGAGCCCTCGGTGGTGTATTGCTGCTGATTACCCTGCTGGGCGTGATGTGCGCTCCAGCTGTGGCGGGTATTTTTGCTTTTGGATGGTGGTGGGACGGCAGTGAGCGGGAGAAGTTCGATCTCACCGCGGATATGCTGCGAATCACTTTCCCCTACCTGATGTTGATTTCCCTAGCGGGCTTTACCGGTGCCACCCTCAACAGCTTCGACCGCTTTGCCATTCCCGCACTGACGCCGGTGCTCCTCAATCTGATGCTGATAGCAGCCGCGACAGTGGCCAGCACTTGGTTTGAGCCACCAATCATGGCGCTGGCCTGGGGGGTTCTGGCGGCCGGTGTGGCGCAGATGCTGTTTCAGTTGCCTTTTCTCGCCCGGGAAGGGTTACTGCCGCGGCCCAGGTGGGACTGGAGCCATCCCGGTGTACGTAAAATACTGCGGCTCATGGGGCCGGCACTGTTCGGGGTTTCTGTCACCCAGATCAGCCTGGTGCTGGATACACTGCTGGCCTCCTTTCTGCCCAGTGGCAGTGTCTCCTGGCTGTATTTTTCGGACCGTCTGACCGAACTGCCCCTGGGGGTATTCGGGGTTGCTGTGGCCACGGTGATACTGCCGAGCCTCTCTCGCCAGCACAGCGACGGAGACCCGCGCCGCTTCCGCCATACACTCGACTGGGCACTACGCAGTGTTACCCTGATCTCGCTGCCCGCAGCGGTGGCTCTGATCGTGCTGGCTGAACCCCTGCTCACCACCCTATTTCAGTATGGGCGCATGGAGCCGAGGGATATGCAGATGGCCGCCTGGTCTCTGCGGGCCTACGCTCTGGGTCTGCTGGCTTTTATGCTGATTAAGGTGCTGGCACCGGGTTATTTTTCCCGGCAGGATACCTATACACCGATGCGTTTTGGGCTGATCGCGATTTCTGCCAAGATGGTATTGAGCCTGCTGTTTGTGATCCCCTTGAACTATTTTTTCAAGCTCGGCCATATGGGCCTGGCGCTGGCCACCGCGTGCCAGGCTGGGATCAACGCCTGGTTGCTGTACCGGGGCTTGCGCAGGGATGATGTCTACAAGCCCGAGGCGGGCTGGGGGATTTTTCTGCTGCGTCTGTTGCTGGCGAACCTCACAATGGTGGGGGTATTGCTCGGCGCATTGTATTTCTGGTCTGCGTGGGGCGACTGGTCCTGGTCTGGCCGGGCCTGGCGCATGGGCCTGGTGGTCACCGCCGGTGGGCTGACTTATGTTGCGGTCCTGTTTGCGTCGGGTCTGCGCCCCGGCCATTTCCGTGCGACCAGTTAGCACCGCGGATGGTGTGCGGGGCATTGATTACGGGGTATCCGTGGCCACTGGCCGCCCCGTTGGAATCCGTTATACTGTGCGGCTCGATTTTATCAGGATGGGAAGGTCGCTTTGGCCCGGCAGCGCGAACTAATTCGCGGGTTGCACAACCTGCGTCCCCGCCACTGGGGAAGCGTGGCGACCATCGGCTCGTTCGATGGCGTGCACCTGGGTCACCGGGCGATGATCGCGCAACTGAATCAGCGCGCGCAGGAGCGGGGTCTGCCCTCAGTGGCGATTATATTTGAGCCCCAACCCCACGAATTCCTCTCCGTGGAGAAAGCCCCTGCGCGCCTGATGCGCTTCAAAGAAAAAGTGCTGGCGCTGTTCGATGCCGGTGTCGATCGGGTGTTGTGCCTGCAGTTTAACGATTTCCTGCGCAGCCTCAGCGCCGAAGCGTTTGTTCGCTGCGTATTGTTGCAGGGGCTGGGTATTCGCCACCTGGTGGTTGGCGATGATTTCCGTTTTGGCTGTGATCGCAGCGGCGATTACCGCTTGCTGCAATCGATGGGAGCCCAGAGCAGTTTCACGGTAGAGGACACGGCAACACTGGAAATCCGTGGCGAGCGGGTCAGCAGTACCCGTATCCGCGAGGCGCTACAGCGGGGGGATTTCGAATTGGCGCAGGCCCTGCTCGGACAGCCCTACCGGATTACCGGCAGAGTTGTGCCCGGCCGCTCTCTGGGTCGCCAATTGGGTGCACCCACAGCCAATGTGCGCCTGCACCGCTACCGCTCCCCTCTGGTGGGAGTATATGTCGTGCGCACCCATGCGACCGATGGCACAGACCTTGTGACCGGGCGTAGCGAGATAGCGGGAGTCGCGAATGTGGGATTTCGTCCGACCGTTGAGGGGGCGGGCGCGCGGCCATTACTGGAAGTCAATCTTTTTGATTTCAGTGGCGACCTCTACGGGCGTGAGTTGGCGGTGGTGTTTTGCCACAAATTGCGCGACGAAGAAAAATTTGCCTCACTGGATATCCTCAGGACCCGTATTGCGGGGGATATTGAAGCGGCCAAAGCCTGGCTTGCACGGAACCCGCACTGACCCCGATAAGTGGAAAAGAAACGCATTATCTTACTACTGGAGCTGAAGTAGGCCGCCAATGACTGATTATAAATCAACGCTTAACCTGCCCGAGACCGGCTTCCCCATGCGCGGCAATTTGCCCCAGCGCGAGCCGGCGATTCTGAAGCAATGGCAGCAGGCAAAGCTCTACGAAAAAATCCGCGCAGCTCGTGCCGGGTGCGCGCAGTTTATCCTGCACGATGGCCCGCCCTATGCCAATGGGGATATTCACATCGGTCACGCCCTCAACAAGATCCTCAAGGATATCATCGTCAAGTCGAAAACCCTGAGTGGTTTCGATGCCCCTTACGTGCCCGGTTGGGATTGCCACGGGTTGCCTATCGAGCACCGGGTGGAGAAGAAGGTCGGCAAGGCCGGTACCAAGGTGGACACCAAAACCTTCCGCCAGAAATGCCGCGATTATGCCGCCGGGCAGGTAGAGGGGCAGAAGAAAGACTTTATGCGCCTGGGGGTGCTCGGTGACTGGGAACATCCCTACCGCACTATGGATTACCAGTTTGAGGGGGACATCATCCGTGCACTTGGGCGTGTGGTAAAAAATGGCCACTTAGCGCGGGGCTTCAAACCGGTGTACTGGAGTGTGGTGGGTGGCTCTGCCCTGGCGGAAGCGGAGGTCGAGTATCTGGATAAAGTCTCCTACTCCATTGATGTGTGCTATCCCGTCACCGAAGAGACCGCACTGGTCATTGCCGATGCTGCCGGTGGCCATGCGGGAGACGGCCCCCTCTCGGTTGTAATCTGGACCACGACCCCCTGGACCCTGCCTGCCAGTCAGGCGGTTTCTGTCAATGCCGAACTGGAATATGTGGTGGTACAGACCGGCGAGGGCCGCCTGCTGGTGGCGGAAGCGCTGCAAGAGGCCGTTTTGGACCGTGTGGGCCTTGCCGGTGAGGTGGTCGGGCATATCCGCGGTGCTGCGCTGGAGCACCTGAAGGTACACCACCCCTTTTACGACAAGCTGCTGCCGATCGTCCTTGGGGATCATGTCACCACAGAGGCCGGTACCGGTTGTGTACACACGGCCCCGGACCACGGCCCGGACGATTTCCAGGTGGGCAGGCGCTACGGTATTGAAACCCTCAACTATATCGACGATCACGGAGTCTATCGGGATGGGGTGCCACTGTTTGCCGGCGAGCATGTGTACAAAGTGGACGACAGGATTGTCGACCTGCTGGAAGCGCGCGGACGACTGTTGCATCGGGGCAAGCTGGAACACAGCTATCCGCACTGTTGGCGCACCAAGACGCCGCTGATTTACCGCGCGACCCCCCAGTGGTTTATCAGCATGCAACAGAGTGATCTGCTTGAACAGGCTCAGAAAGCGGCCGATAAGGTGCAGTGGGTACCCGGCTGGGGCAAAGCCCGTATTGATGCCATGCTGGACGGCAGTCCGGATTGGTGTATTTCGCGCCAGCGTACCTGGGGCGTACCCATTGCCCTGTTTGTGCACAAGGAAACCCGCGAAATCCACCCCGACACGCCGGCGCTGATGGATCAAGTGGCCGAGCGGGTCGACGCCCGGGGTATGGACGTGTGGTTCGAACTGGACCCGCGCGAATTTCTCGGCGATGAGGCGGACCAGTACGAAAAAGTCACCGATACCCTGGATGTCTGGTTTGACGCCGGTGTGACCCACTTCGCGGTGCTTGAGCGCCGTGAAGATCTGCGCTTCCCCGCAGACCTGTACCTGGAGGGGTCCGACCAGCACCGGGGCTGGTTCCAGTCCTCCCTGAAAACGTCCATTGCCATCAATGGCTGTGCCCCCTACCGACAGGTGCTGACCCACGGCTTCACCGTGGATGCCGAGGGCCGCAAGATGTCGAAATCGATCGGCAACACCGTCGCCCCTATGGATGTGATTAACAAACTCGGTGCGGATGTACTGCGCCTGTGGGTGTCGGCGACTGATTTCAACGGTGAGATGGCGGTCAGCGAGGAAATTCTCAAGCGCACAGCGGATTCCTACCGCCGCCTGCGCAACACGGCGCGCTTCTTTCTGTCCAATTTGGCGGGTTTTGACCCGGACAGGGACCTGCTGCCGGAAAACACGTTGCTGGCGCTGGATCGCTGGGCACTGGACAGGGCCGCGCGCCTGCAGGATGAGATTCTGGCCGCCTATGACAGCTACCAGTTCCACCAGATCTACCAGAAATTGCACAACTTCTGTGTGGTGGAAATGGGGGGATTTTACCTGGATATTATCAAGGACCGTCAGTACACCACCCGGGCGGACAGCACTGCACGCCGTTCCGCGCAGACGGCGCTGTATCATATTGTGCAGGCCTTCGTGCGCTGGATTGCGCCTATTCTGAGTTTTACCGCAGAAGAGTTGTGGCAGTTTATGCCCGGGGTCAAATCGGACAGCGTATTCCTTGAAACCTGGTATCCGCTGCCCAGACTGCCGGCGGGCGCCGATATGGGTCCGGATTACTGGGCAGTCATTGCCGCGGTGAAAACAGCGGTCAACAAGGTATTTGAAGCGCAGCGCACGGCGGGCGTGATTGGCAGCTCACTGCAGGCCGCCGTGACCCTGTTTGCCAGCGAGGATCTGCGCGAGAAACTGCTGGCGCTGGAAGGGGAACTGCGCTTTGTATTGATCTGCTCCTCCACTTCCGTACAGCCGCTCAGCGATGCCGCTGGCGCTGAGGCCACTGAGTTGGCGGGCCTCAAGGTCAGTGTGCGTAAAGTGGAGCATCCCAAGTGCGCACGCTGCTGGCACTACCGCGCGGATGTGGGTGAAAACAGCGCCTATCCGGCTATCTGTGCGCGTTGTGTAGAGAATCTGGTGGGCGAAGGCGAGGTGAGGCGCTATGCCTAATGCCAATTTTCTTTTGGGCCATCCCTGGCGCTGGTACGGGCTCGCGCTGGTGGTGGTGGCCCTCGATGTGGCCACCAAAGTGTGGGCTGTGGACAGGTTTATGCAGGGCCCGGCGCTGCAAATAATACCGGGGCTGCTGCAGTTTACTTACGCGGAAAACTATGGCGCCGCCTTCAGTTTTCTCGCCGATGCCGGCGGCTGGCAGCGCTGGTTACTCGGTGTTATAGCGCTCGGTTTCAGTGTTGTTGTCTGTATCTGGTTATGGCGCCTGCCTGCCAGAAAGCGCTGGGAATCCTGTGCCCTGGCATTGATACTCGGCGGTGCCCTCGGCAACCTCTGGGATCGTATCCTGCTGGGGTATGTGCGGGACTTTATTTCCGTGTACTACGGCAACTGGCATTTCCCGGTGTTTAATGTGGCGGATATGGGCATCAGTATCGGCGCCGTCATGCTGGTCATTGAAATGCTCTTTTTTGTGGAAAAAGGCCGTGAAAAAGCCAAAAATAACGCGGAAGTTTAACCAGTTATGAGTAATGGCGCTATCGGCGAGCACAGCCGTGTCACCCTGCACTTCAGCCTGAGGCTAGAAGATGGCACAGAGGTGGATACCACCTTTAAAGGGGAGCCCGCCGCCTTCAGTGTCGGTGATGGCAGCCTGCTGCCAGGGTTTGAGAAGGCCCTGTTCGGCCTGAAAACCGGTGATGAAGCTGAAATTGAAATTCCCCCGGAACTGGGCTTTGGCCAGCGCAATCCCGCCAATGTGCAAACCGTGCGCCGCGACAGTTTCTCGCCGGATATGAAGCTGGAGGAGGGCCTGGTAGTGTCCTTTGACAATGGCAGCGGCGAGTTGCCCGGCGTGATCCGCGCAATTGGTGAAGAGGAGGTTACTGTCGATTTTAACCACCCCCTGGCCGGGCAGACACTGAACTTTCACGTCAAGATCATTGCAGTGGATTCGATTCAGTAGGATTGAAGCTCTCCTGAACACGCAACCGGAGTACAGAAGTAAAGATGCAAATCCGACTCGCCAATCCCCGCGGTTTCTGTGCCGGCGTCGATCGCGCGATCGATATCGTGAATCGCGCTCTGGATGTGTTTGGTGCGCCTATCTATGTGCGCCACGAAGTGGTGCACAACAAGTTCGTGGTGGAAAGTCTGCGCAAGCGCGGCGCCGTGTTTGTGGATGAGCTGTCGGAAGTACCCGAGGACGTGATTGTTATCTTCAGTGCCCACGGCGTGTCCAAGGCTGTGCAGCGCGAGGCGCACCGGCGCGGCCTGCGTGTCTTCGACGCCACCTGCCCCCTGGTTACCAAGGTGCATATTGAGGTCAGCAAATTCAGCAGTGACGATATTGAATGTGTCTTGATTGGCCATGCCGGGCACCCGGAGGTGGAGGGCACCATGGGCCAGTACAACAGCGCCGGTGGTGGCGCCATCTATCTGGTGGAGGACGTGGAGGACGTGGCCAGGTTGCAGGTCAAAGACGAGAATAATCTCGCCTATGTCACCCAGACCACCCTGTCCATGGATGATACCCTGCGGGTGATCGATGCCCTGCGGGTGCGCTTCCCGAATATTCGCGGCCCGCGCAAAGATGATATCTGCTACGCCACCCAGAACCGCCAGGATGCGGTGAAACAGCTGGCCCTGGAGTGCGACCTGGTACTGGTGGTGGGCAGCCCCAACAGCTCCAACTCCAACCGCCTGCGAGAACTAGCCCAGCGCTGCGGTGCCGATGCCGAACTGATCGACGGTGCCGACGATATCGCTGTCGGATGGCTGGCGGGAAAGCAGTCCATCGGTATTACCGCCGGCGCCTCCGCTCCCGAGGTGCTGGTGCAGGCCGTGATCGCCAGGCTGCAGCAGCTGGGTGCCAGCGCGCCGCAAGAGATGCATGGGCGCGAGGAGGATATCCGCTTTTCCCTGCCGAAGGCGCTGCGCTGAGGCGGCGGTTTCATTCACATTGCCCCTTTGGGTGACGAAATCAAGCACAATGTGCCGCGCTGGCCTTTTCCATTCTCATACGTCCGCCGGGGGCTAAAATCAGTGCGTAACCGGCCTCGCCGTCTTGGGCGCAAACATGCAGGGTGCCGGCCTGAAAGCCGCCCAGTGGCGCGCCTGCGAGGCGGCTCTCGCCGGTGCCCACAAAGGATATGTAATCCCTAACCGGTCTGTTTGCGATTACGCGAATGCCCGTTTGTACGCCACGGCTCAACAGGAGTGGTTCTCCACCGCCGCGCGCTCCGTCATTGTCCAAATCCACAAAGACCTCCCACCCCGATGCCCAGTTGCCCAGGTTGCGCATGGTTACTCGCTGGTTACGCATAACGGCACTGGAGCGCGCCAGCTGTACGCTGGCAGACAGCGCTTCGGTTGCAGTGTCCAGTCGGATGCTGTGGACCCATTGGGTAAAACTAGGCAATCCCATCATCAAGAGCACTGACAGGACAGTGAGGGTGATTAGTAGTTCGAGTAGTGTAAAGCCCTGCCGAGTCATCCCCCTGCTCCGGGTTTTTTGACACAGGTCTCAGCTTCAAAACCTTTAAATCCGCCGAAATCACCGTTTGTCGGCCCGCAATGGAGCGGGCGCGTCGCGACATGGTAATTTCCCCACTATATCGCTGCGGTCGCCGTGTATCCAGGTAACTGGCAGCAAACTAAACCCTGGTTTTTCTCACTGGGCGGAAGAAAAAAATGTGGTATAGGCAAGGCGATAGCAATTCCAAGCTACACGGACGGCAGGTGGGGTTTACCCTGATTGAACTGATGGTAACCCTGGCTGTGCTGGCCATTTTAATTGCGGTTGCCGTGCCCAGCTTTACAGACATGATCAACAACAATCGCTCCGTGGCTTTGTCGGAAGCGTTTGTCAATGCATTGAACTTTACCCGCAGCGAAGCGGTAAAGCGCGGCGCCCGGGTATCTATCTGTGCAAGCGGTAACGGTACAGGTTGTACAGCGGCGAATACCTGGTCCAATGGCTGGATTGTATTTGTGGATAGCGCGGCCTCGGATAGTGCAGCGCCTATTGTGGGGCAGGTGCTTAGGGTCAAGAAGATCGAGCATAATAAAGCCATAATTACTGTCGGCCCGGGTGGGGCAGCCAGGTTTATCCGCTTTACCGGATTGGGCACTCTGGGGCCTTTTGCCGAGGTGAAAATCACTGCAAAAATTTCCGATTGTAGCGGGAAGAGTGCACGCGATATCACGATTGGTGGTGCAGGGGTAATTTCAGTCGAGAAATTGGATTGCTAGAGAGGAAAATATGAAACTGCTCACCGGCCAACGAGGCGCTGGCTTAATTGAGGTGATGGTCACGGTATTGATCCTGTCGACTTCCCTGCTGGGTTTGGCCGCCCTGCAAAACCGCGCCTTGCAGTATAACCACAGTGCTTATATGCGCTCCCAGGCCAATGTACTGGCTTATGATTTATTCGACCGCATCCGGGCAAATCGCACTCAGAGGGCCGCTTACGATTTAGCGGTGGACGCCAAGGCACCCACCACATCCGGCAATCTGGTCAACAGGGATTTGGCGCAGTGGCGGGGGCTGCTTGCAGAGCGGTTGCCGGCGGGAACCGGTGGCATTACATGTGATGCAGTGGGTGTTTGCACGGTAACAATTCAGTGGGGGGAGCAGGATGCCGCCGGTGCAAATGGCGATGGTGAGGTGAGCAGGTTTCAGTATATGACGCGGATCTAGAGGGGTGGGTATGTATAAGCAATGGGGCATTTCCCTGGTAGAACTGATGGTTTCCATTACCGTTGGCCTGGTGCTTATGGCGGGAGTGGTACAGCTCTTTTTATCCAGCAAATTGACTTTTACCACCCAACAGGCCATGTCCCGGGTTCAGGAAACCGGCCGTCTGGCAATGGAGTTTATGAGTGAAGACATTCGTATGGCCGGCCATATGGGGTGTTTGAATGTAGCTTCATTCGGCCCAGATAATAAATTTTTTAGAAACTTCCTCAAGGACGAAACTACATTGGCCTATAACTACGAGGTGGCAGTGGACGGCATGGATGCCTCTAAAGTGAAAGACGAATATCCAGAACCTCCAAATGGGGGAGTGTTGGCAGGAACCGATGCGCTTTTAATCCGCAGTGCCAGCGGCCGCAATGTGGGGATCGCTCGCAAAAATGACCCTACGCAGTTGTTTATAGAAAATACCGGTGTTGAGACGGGTGAGTGTGACAACGGTACAAATAAGACAGATAAGTACAGCGGCCTCTGTGCCGGTGACATACTGGCAGTGGCGGATTGCGACAGTGTGCGGGTTTTTCAGGCCACCGGGTTTACCGGTTCCGCCGGTAGTGCCGAGATCGGAGTCCAACACACGGACGACAGCTCGTTTACTCCGGGAAATCGGGTTGCAACCTGGGGCGCGGAGGATATTGATGAGAGGCAGACTTTTGGTAAGGATGCACAGATACTGACGATTCAAAACATCTTTTACTATATCGCCAATAATACCACTAATAACCCGAGCCTGTTCAGGCAAGTCAACAAGGACGGTCCGCAGGAGTTATTGCAAGGAGTTGAGGATATGCAGTTGACCTATGGCGTGGACACGAATAGTGACGGGACACCAGATACCTACCGCCCGGCGCACCAGATAGCGGCGAACCAGTGGGGGTCCGTGTCCAGCGTACGGCTGGAACTGCTAGTGGCCAGTACAGAGGACAATGTATTGCAGGAGCCGCAGGGATATACGTTTAATGGTGTTCCGGTAGATGATCCCGGTGACCGGCGTCTGCGGCAGGTATTTAGCACGACCGTGGCAATTCGCGGCCTTTTACCCTGAATGGAGGCTTCTTACTATGCAGCAAACATCCACTTTCTCAATGCTGCATCCGCAGCGCGGAGCCACCTTGCTGGTTGGCCTGGTCATACTGCTGCTGATGACATTTATCGGTTTGGCAGCGATGCGCGGCAGTGGTATGCAGGAGTTGATGGCGGGCAATATGCGCGACCGGCAACTGGCCTTTCAGGCCGCGGAAGCGGCTTTGCGGGAGGCTGAAAACAGGGTGCTCAATACATTCAACACCATGACTTTTAACGGCAATACCGCAGGGCAGGTGGAGGATATGGCGGGTGCAACCAACAGCGGCTTCTGGCTGGAATATACCTGGGAGGGGGCTTCCATCTCTACAAACCTGAAGCCGCAAGGGGTGGCGAAACGGCCGGTTTATGTGATTGAGCGGGTGACCACGCAACTGGTAAATAGCGGCGCAGATGGCAGTGGCGTCGATCAGGAAAGCAGGAACAAAATACCATCAACACCCACTTACCGGATTACCAGCCGAGGAGTGGGTGGTACAGAAAATGCCGTTGTCATCTTGCAATCCACCTTTAGACCCTAAGTATTGATGGCTGGACTTATGATATTAATTAGAAAAACGCTAAGAAAAAACAGTATTGCGCTGCTTGGTGGTCTGCTTGGTTTGGCCACTGTACACAGCGCGTTGTCTGTGCCGCTGTCGCAGCAACCCCTGTTCCTGAGAACCGGTGCCGACCCCAATATTATGTTTATTCTGGACGACTCCGGATCGATGCAGTTCGAGGTGACCCCCTCGGCAGGGGTCAATTACTTTAATAACCTCGACAGGGTGGCCTACGTGTATCCCAACGGGGTTTGTCCCTACGCAAAAAATCAAACCCGTAGCTGTGATTACTGGCAGGGTGGGGACCAAGCGGTGCCCCAGTTTGATAGAAATAATAAATGGGCGGCCTATTATCGCTCATCACAGAATAATAAAACCTATTACAACCCGGCTCAGCGTTATGATCCCTGGGCCGGGGAGAATGGCACCTTCTGGCCTGCAGCTCTGCCCCAAAGGGCCTATCACAACCCGGCCAACCCCACAAAGGGCTGGAGAGATCTGACAAGAAACGATTCCCAAACTGCGCGCTGCTGGTTAAAGAATCAGGTAGGCAAGAATTCAGATAAGCGGAATGCGTGTTATAACGGAAGGTTGTCTTTCTTCCCGGCCACTTACTTTCAATACAGTGGCAGTGGCAGTGTATTCGATCCCGCCAAGTATACCCGTATTGAAATAAAGCCCGGGCGTACCTACCCCGGCGGTACCAAGCGGTCCGATTGTGCAGATCCCGCAGCCTGCACCTATCAGGAGGAAATACAGAATTTCGCCAACTGGTACAGCTATTACCGCTCCCGTGGATTGCTTGCCCGTGCCGGTGTCGGCCGGGCCTTTGCCTCCCAGGGCAGTGAGTTGCGTGTGGGGTTTGGTACCTTGAATGCAGGTAATAGAGAGGTTGATGGTGAACCCACAAGTACCATAATCAGTGGCGTTCGGACTTTCTCCGGCCAGGATCGCGAGGACTTTTTCGATAACTTGTACGAAAGCGATATCCCCAATGCCGGTACCCCCCTGTTGGCGGCGCTGCGCAGCGCCGGTAACTACTATAGCCGTGCAGATAGCAAAGGCCCCTGGGCAACCAGGCCCGGCACAAACGCTGCCGGTGCGCAGGTGGCCTGCCGGGCAAGTTATACAATCCTGATGACCGATGGGTATGGCAGCGATTATTCGAGCGTTTCCGGCTTTGGCAATGCGGACGGAGACGATGGCGCGCCCTTTAATGATGGGCACTCGAATACACTGGCAGATATTGCCATGGAGTATTGGGAAAACGATTTACACTCGGGTCTGGACAACAAAGTAGAAACCAAGAAGGATCCGGCGACCTGGCAGCATATGGTGACCTTCGGTGTCGGCCTGGGAGTGACCGGCAGTGTAGATCCCGAGGGTGCATTCAAGGCAATCGAGGACAAAACCCCCATAGCCTGGCCCAACCCAAAGGAAGGAGGCAACCCGGCAAAACTGGATGACCTGCTGCATGCCTCTGTCAACAGCTATGGAGGATTCTACAGCGCCAGTGATGCAACGACTTTTTCTCAACAACTCTCAAAGGTGTTGAGTGAAATCGGCAGCAGGCAGGGGTCCGCCTCTTCGGTTGCCGCCAACTCCACCCGCTTGGGCACGGATACGGCAATTTTTCAGGCTTTATTCAACTCCAATGACTGGAGTGGGGAAGTGCGGGCAATCAGGCTCAAGGAAGATGGTACACTGGCAAATACCTCCCTGTGGAGTACCTCGGATTCGGGAAAAATCCCAGCAACCGGCCGTAAAATCCTGACTTATACGGATTCGGGTACAGTTGAGTTTCTCTGGGACAACCTGACCACCGCCCAGAAAACCGCACTGATTGGACCCGATGATGAACAAACCGGTAAAGATCGACTGGATTGGGTGCGGGGGGAAACGGTTGCCGGCCTGCGTACCCGGTCCACTCTACTGGGGGATGTGGTCAATGCAAGCCCGGCCCTGGCGGGTGATCGGGAATTTTATTATGCCAAATTGCCTTCCCGACTGGGGGGCGATACCTATGCCACTTACCATGCTGATAAAAAGAAAGAGCGTACCCAGGTACTCTACGCCAGCGCCAATGACGGCATGTTGCATGGTTTTAACGCAGATACGGGGAGAGAGATTTTTGCCTATGTCCCCAACGGCGCCTACCCGAAATTACCCACACTGGCGGCAAGCGACTATGGCACGCCGGACAACCAGCATCAATACCTGGTTGATGGACCCCTTTATATCAGCGATGCCTACTTTAACTCCAAATGGGCCAATGTACTGGTAGGGACTTATGGTGCCGGCGCTAAGGGATTGTTTGTGCTGGATGTCACAAACCCAAATAGTCCCAGAGTACTGTTTGAACTCGACGGTACCCACCCGGATATTGGCAATATTGTAGGGAAGCCCCTGATTGCGCCAACGCTGGATGGCTGGAAGTTGATATTCGGCAATGGCTATAACTCCGGCAATGACAGGGCCGCGCTGGTGATTGTGGATTTGGCCAATCCCAACGATATCCGCGTGTTGCCAACCAATGATAGCGTTCAAAACGGCATGACAACCCCGTCTTTGCTGATTAATAGTAGTGGTATTGTGAAAGCGGCCTATGCCGGGGACCTCCTGGGGAATATGTGGAAGTTCGACCTCGGTGGTGCGGTCACAGACTGGGGTAGCGCCTTTGGCGACTCTCCTTTATTTACCGCCCGGGACGCCAGTGGACGTGTCCAGCCGATTACAGCGGCAGCAACCCTAGGGCCAAATCCGGCAGTGCAGGGAGCATTGATGGTGTACTTTGGTACCGGGAGCTATTTAACGCAAAGTGACAATGCGGCGGGGAGTGTAGTCAACAGTTTTTACGGCATAGTGGATGCAAATAAGCCGATTACGACGACGGACAGAAGCAATCTGATGGAAAAAACAATTGTTGAGCGTGGCAATTCTCGCACCATCACCCGTGATGCAGACACAAGCTGGTGGGGAAAAACATCAGGTTGGTTCCTGGATTTTAACCTGATTCCATCAAATATTACCGGAGAGCGGGTGATCAGTAAGCCCCTACTGATCTACGACAGGCTGATTTTCCCGACATTGGTCACCTCGGAGGACCCCTGTACATTTGGCGCCTCGGGCTGGACCATGGAACTCATTGCCTTTGGGGACAAACGCTATACCAATGAATCGATTCTTAAAGAAGAGTCGGGTAATAAGAAGAACGAGAGCGCAATAATCAGTTTCCCAGAGGCTATCTTCGATGGTAAGAAGGTCTATATACCGGGTGGGGATACTTCCGGTAACCTTAATATCGGCCCCGGTACGCTGTTTGGTAATGGAAAACGTATGTCTTGGAAACGGATACGGTAAAGTAGGAATAGCATGAAAAAACGAAACGTTCATGGGCATTTGGGTTTCACCCTGATAGAAGTCATGGTAGTCGTCGCCATTATTGGTATTATCGCTGCCATTGCCTATCCCTCCTATATGGAGTATGTGCGAAAAAGCAATCGTGCAGAGGCCAAGGTGGTCCTGAACGATGTGGCACAGCGGCTTCAGCGCTGCTTTACGGCTTACAGTGTCTACAATGATGGTGCCTGCACCGTGGCTGGAGCGATTAGTGGTGGAAATACAATTGACTCCGAGCATGGCTATTATTCCATTGCCGGGGTTCTGACGCCGACCACCTTTGTGCTCACTGCAACCGCGGTGTCGGGTACCCCCCAGGCAGGGGACAAGCACTGCACAACCCTCAGTCTTGATCAGGCAGGCAAGAGAGATGCCACCGGCTCAAATATTACTGAATGCTGGTAATAAAGACCCGACAATCCACCATCCTGGTAATCCGCGCGGGGCTCATCTACACCTTCCCCTAGCCTGAATCGACACCTCCGTCGATTTTCGCAGGGGAATCACCACAAATCAGAGCCCGACTAAGGACGCTTTTCCAGCCTGCTGATGTTCGCCAGGCTCAGCATTACCTGACCATCGCCTCCTCCGCGCCAGGTCTCCTGAGCCGGCAACAACCCACCGCAAGCGGCGTTGTTACCTGCGAAAAGCGGACGTGGCCCGGGCCCAGTTGGTCTGTTGCTGACAACAGAAAACACGCGCATCACAAAGCAATAGCCAATAGCATTCGACAGCTATTGAGTTTTAGCCGACAAGCGTAGTATTTTTCCGGCGCTGGCCTCCATAATGGTCCCACTCCTGTTATCCGTATTGCCGCGGTTTGTGGCGGGGCGTGCAATAACAATAAGGAAGCGCCCGTGCTGATTATCCCCATTCAGAACAAACCGGACTGGCGCCGCCCCCCCCTGATGTGTTTTGCGTTGATTCTCCTCAATCTAGTAGTGTTCGCCGGTTATCAGAGTGGTGATAAGGCCCGCTGGCGCCAGGCCGAGGAATACTATTTCAGCACTGATCTGCCCGGGTTGGAGGAGCAGCGTTTTCTGGTGTACGTGGATGAGGTACACCCCGAGTGGCGCCTGCAGATGGGGGCGGAGGGAGAGGAGTTCATCTACCGCGAACTGTTGTGGAACCCGGAATTCCACCGCTGGCTGCTGCCCGGGCTGGAAGAGGAGGGTCAGACCCTGTGGCTGCAGCAGCGTTTGCGTTTTGCCGAGCTGCGCGGCCACATGAGCAGCCTGGCCCTGGGTCTGACGCCGGCGGAGCCCAACCCTGCCGGGCTGCTCGGCCATATGTTCCTGCACGGCAGCTGGGATCACCTGATCGGCAATATGGTCTTCCTGCTGTTGTTTGGTCTGTCGGTGGAGCTGGCGCTGGGGGGAGGCTGGTTTTTCGTGTTCTACCTGCTTGGCGGTCTGGCCGCGGCGGGTTTGCACATGCTGGTGGAATCCGGCAGCCATGTGTCGATGGTGGGCGCCTCCGGGGCCGTATCGGCAGTTATTGGGATGTTTGTGGCCATCTACGGTGTGCGGCGCCTGCGCTTTTTCTACACTTTCGGCTTTATATTCGGAGAATTCAGTGCACCGGCGCTGCTGGTGCTGCCCCTGTGGCTGGGCAAGGAATTGTTCGGCTATTTCTATGGCGATGCCGGTATTGCCTACTGGGCCCATACTGGAGGACTGCTGGCGGGGTTTGCCCTGGCTCTGCTGCTGCTCTACTGGCGCCCACCGGTACAGGCCCTGCCGGAAGAAGGGGAGGGTGTCCTGCCCTCGCCGCAGAGGAGCGCACTGACGCGGATTGACCGCTTCCAGGAAGAGGGCAAACTGGTCGAAGCGACGGCTGCGGCCACGGCGGCCGTGCGACAGTACCCGCACAGTCTGGTGCTGATTGAGCGCACGATTGAATTGACCGCGATGACCCCGGACAGCGAGGCGTTCCACCGCGCCAACCTCGCCCTTTTCGCCCTCGCGGCCAACCCGGACATTGCAGTGTCTGTGCTTGCGGCGGGTTACCGCCGCTACTTGCAGGCAACCGGAAATCCCCGCGCCCTCACTGCCAAAGTCTGCCTGCTGTTGGCGCGTCGTGCCGCTGAAGCGGCAGACTGGCCCTGGCTGGAGGCGCTCTTGTGTCGTCTGGCTTCGCAGAACGTACAGCACCCGCTGATACCCAAGTTAGGTGTGCGCCTAGTCAATTACTATCGGCGGATGGGAGAGGAGGGACGCGCCCGCGAGATAAAGAGATTAACCGACAGTATGGAGATATCCGGACCGGCCTGATTGGTATGGTAGCCTCTGCGGTACAGAGTTTGGGGTGATAATACCGTCTCAATACCCTATGGCTTTGTGGCATCGGCTAACAAGGAGAAAATATGCACAAGTCGATTTTGAAGAAGCGGGAAATCCTGGAAATGGCCGCGGAGAGCAAGGTGCATTTTCTCAACCCCAATGCGGTGCGCCAGAATCAATCCCTTGGCGACCACACCGGCATAACCGGTTTTGGCTTTCATAGGATTGCCATTGAACCAGGGCGTGAATCCACCGAGTTGCATCGCCACACATTTGAAGACGAATGTGTGTATATTTTGCAGGGGGTAGCTGAGGTCCAGATCGGTGAGGAACAATACTCCGTTGCCGAGGGGGATTTTATTGGCTATCCGGCGGGTGGCCTGCCGCACACCATGAAAAATACCTGTGACGAGCTGCTTGTATGCATTGTTGTCGGCCAGCGCCTGGACCACGATATTTGTGATTACCCCAATAAAGGGAAACGGCTGTACCACAACCGGGGCCTGCCCTGGGAACTGGTGGATATCACCCATCCACGATAACTGACAGGGCCGCTGCTGTGAATAACCAACTCCTGCTGTGAACGTGATGGCCGACAAGATTCGTGTGCTCTACAACTCCGCCTGCCCGGTGTGCAACGCGGGTATCACTGCGCAAAAAAGGAAATCCACACTGTGCGCCGTGGATTGGGAAGATGTGCATCTGGATAACAACAGGGTAAAAGCGCTGAATCTGGATTTAGAGTTTGTGCGCGAACGGCTGCACTTGGTGGATACCGAGGGCAGGTTGCGGGTGGGTTATGAGGCATTTATTGCCATCTGGGAAAACTCGCCCGGTGAGCAGTGGAAGGCGCGGGTATCCAGGATACCCGGCCTGCGCTGGTGCCTCAACAAGGCCTACAACGGTTTTGCCCGCTGCCTGTATTTTTGGAATCGGGCCTTGAAGCATTGGTAAGGGGAAGCCCAAATCGTGCAGATGTGGTGTGACGCCGGCCAGATCAACCGGTGGCCTGGGCGCTGATTAATACCTCCCACTAAGACTCTGCCTGTCTGCGCAGCGGGCTGTGGGGGATTTTCTTTTCCTGACGTTTCTGCTTTTTATACACCAGTTTATCGGTCGCTCCGTTGACGGTGCAACCGTCGAGTATTTTTGCTGTATTGTTAGAATACGGATTGGGATTACAGAAAAGTTGGTACATGAGTTTTAAAAAGGGTTTGTATGTCAAAGGTAATGCGTGTTCAGTTGGTGGAAGGTACGGCGGGGGCGCCCTGGGGAACTTCTGCACTGCTCAGCTTTAATGGCAGTGATGCATGGATTCATATTGGCGCGGCCAAGGGTGATGCGTTAATAGCCGCGCAGCGCGCGGCACGGCGCCTGGATGGTCTAGGGGTGAGCGCGGTTGTTCTGAGTGGTGAGGGCTGGGATATCGAGCGGCGCTGGGCATTCTGGATGGGGTATTTCAACCCCAAAGCCGCCAACAGAATTGACTGGGGCAGCGAGGATGTCGGAGAGCGCAAAGAGCTGGCTTCCCGTGAAAGCGCTGCGCGCTGGGTGCGGGAGATCACCAATGGCACACCGGATGGGATTTCCCCCAGGGTTCTGGCGGAGAGTGCTGCGGAGATGCTGCAGAAACTGGCCCCCGATGCTGTGCGCTACCATATGATAGCCGGTGAGGATCTGCTCCGCGAAGGGTTTGTGGGTATTCACAGTGTGGGCCGTGGCAGTGTGCGCGAGCCGGTGATGCTGCAGCTGGATTACAATCCCAGTGGTGATGCCGGCGCGCCGGTGGATACCTGCCTGGTGGGCAAGGGGATTACCTTCGACTCCGGTGGGTACAGTCTCAAGCCCTCGGCCAATATGGCCACCATGAAATCCGACATGGGCGGTGCGGCCATGGTGAGCGGTGGTCTGGCCCTGGCCATTGCCCGCGGCCTGAACAAGCGGGTGAAACTGTATCTGTGCTGTGCCGAAAATCTGGTTTCCGGCCACGCTTATAAGCTGGGCGATATTATCCAGTATAAAAATGGGATTGCAGTTGAGGTACTCAATACCGATGCGGAAGGGCGCCTGGTGCTGGCCGACGGCCTGATTGCGGCCTCCGAAGCAGAGCCGCGCTGGCTGTTGGATGCCGCCACCCTGACCGGCGCTGCCAAGGTGGCGGTGGGGCGCGAGTTCAATGCGGTATTCAGCTTCGAGGCGGCCATGGCACAGCGGGTTCTGGATGCCGCCGGGCGGGAAAACGAAAAAGCCTGGCGTTTGCCGCTGGAGCCTATGCACCTGGAGCAGATACCCTCCGGCTTTGCCGATATTGCCAATATCGGCGCAGATGGCAGCCCCGGCGCGTCTACCGCGGCGGCATTCCTCGCACACTTTGTGCGGGACGCGGGGCGCAACTGGGTGCATATGGATTTGTCCGGTTCTTATCAGCCCAGTGCCAATGACCTCTGGGCAACCGGTGCCAAGGGCCAGGGTCTGCGTACCATTGCACGATTCCTGTTGGACAGCTGACCGCAGGAAGTAGTCTGGAAATAATTTTGCAGCCAAACTCCATCGAACAGTAAAAAATACAGGGTCAAGGAATACGAGGCACCCTGAAAATTAAGTGTTTCCCGATATTGATGTGCGGAGATTTCCGAACTAGGGTGGAGTGAGGCGCTTAATAAGTAATTTTCAGGGGTGTTCTTAAAGCTAATATTTTTTCCTGTCCGGATCTTTGAGAGATAGCTCGCTCAACCTCCTTCATCCGTGAAAAATGGCTTTTCCTTTGATAATCTCACCCAATAACTGTATGACAGTATCAGCCCTTTGCAGCGAAGGGCTGTCAGAAGTGCACCTTGGTGTTCACCTGGTAAGGATCGGTAGGTTTGCCCTACAAATCCTGGCAACTGCGCTACAGGGTTTCGAACTTATCGTCTGGCCGATGGTGCACAGGTTGATTGACCGAGGCTCATGAAACCGGCAGGGGTCTCTAACGCTGAAATTTTTCTGTGCCGGGCGTCCTGGCGCCAGCGCTGTGACGTCACTGAAACCATCGCGGTGCCATTCTTCTGGAATAGTTACACGAACGAACAATCAATGATTACGTGAAAATTCTGTATAAAAGGGCTTTACTGAATGCCCGCAATAGGCTAATAATAAGTATCAGCTGATCAGCTTTTTCCATTTTCGGCACTCTGGATGCCGGTTTCGCACCCTAACAATAATAGGAGAGGTGTTATGGATAGAGCTTACCCGCCAATTGCCAGCACTGTATTTTTTCCCCCTCAACTACTTGCCGGTTATGCGAAAGGACTTGCGTTTGCGGCCATGATGACTCTCGGGCTGATTTTTCTGATGAGCCGTTTGATTGCCAGTGATCTAGAGGCGCCGGTGGTGGATGATTTACCGTCAATCCAGCCGGTGCATATTGAAGACAAAAAAGTCGTCACGCAAAAAGATGAACCGCCGGTAAAACCGCAAACCCCACCGCTGCAACTAACCACCACTCCTGAAGAAATACCGCCTACAGAGGTGGGTACGACGATTACGATAAGGGCTCCTGTCCCGAGCAGTGACACGATGCTGACGGTAACGCGGGATCCCGTGCCTGTGTACAAGCCCTTACCGCGCTATCCCAATGCGGCAGCGCGCAGGGGCATCGAAGGTTACGTTGTAGTGGAATTCACCGTGACTAAAACAGGCGCGGTACGCGATGCCCGGGTGGTGGGAGGCTACGACAGTGCCGGCAATCCCACCAGGGTGTTTAACCGCTCGGCACTGGCCGCCGCCGAGCGTTTTAAATACCAGCCCCAGATGGCGGATGGCGAGCCAGTGGAGCGCTATGGTGTGCGCAACCGGATCACCTACAAAATGGCAGACTAAAAGGGGAAACCGGCTCCGCTGGCGGGGCCTTTTTCTGTATTTTGCCTTTCATTATTCAATTTCCCGCACAGCGCCGCGATCGGCGCTGGTCGCCAGCATGGCGTAGGCACGCAGGGCCTTGCTGACTTTTCTCGGTCTCTCCTCCACGGGCTGCCAGGCCCGTTTCCCCAAGCGCGCCATTTCCTGCCGGCGCCTCTCGAGTTCCGTATCCGTAATAACCACTTCAATTTTGCGCGCGGGAATATCGATGCGGATGGGGTCGCCGTCACGCACCAGGGCAATATTGCCTCCGGAGGCGGCCTCCGGCGACACGTGCCCGATAGAGAGACCGGAGGTACCGCCGGAAAACCGCCCGTCTGTAATCAGGGCACAGTGTTCTCCCAGCCCACGGGATTTCAGGTAGCTGGTGGGGTACAGCATTTCCTGCATACCCGGTCCGCCTTTGGGGCCCTCGTAGCGCAGGATAAGGGCTTCGCCCTTGCGCACTTGGCCACCCAGAATCCGGGATACCGCCGCCTCCTGGCTTTCGACCACATGGGCAGGTCCCTCGAACCGCCAGAGGGATTCATCCACCCCGGACGTTTTTACCACACAGCCGTGCGGAGCCAGATTGCCGAACAGCACTGCCAGGCCGCCCTCGGCGGAATAGGCGTGTTTTGCCGAGCGGATACAGCCACCGACACGGTCGCTATCCAGAGTCTGCCAGCGGCAGTCCTGGCTGAAGGCGATTTGGGTGGCAATACCCGCGGGACCGGCGCGGTAGAAGTCATGCACGGTTGTGTCGTCGGTGCGAGAGATGTCCCACTGCTCTAGCGCCTGTTGCAAGCTGCTGCCATAGACAGTGGGTTGTGCGGTATCGATCAGCCCCGCCGATGCCAGCTGGCCGAGAATGGCCATCACACCGCCGGCGCGGTGGACGTCCTCAATATGGTACTTTTGCGTGTTGGGGGCCACCTTGCACAATTGTGGCACCTTGCGGGAAAGGCGGTCGATCTCTGCCAGGGTGAAGTCAATCTCGCCTTCCCGGGCGGCGGCGAGCAGGTGCAGGATGGTATTGGTGGAGCCCCCCATGGCGATGTCCAGCGCCATGGCATTGGTGAACGCGCCGGGATTGGCAATACTGCGGGGCAGGGCGCGATTGTCGCCCCGCTCGTAGTAGCGCTTGGTCAGGGCAACAATTTCACGGCCCGCGCGCAGAAACAGCTCCCGGCGATCCGCATGGGTGGCCAGCAGGGTGCCGTTGCCGGGCAGGGACAGGCCCAAAGCCTCTGTGAGGCAGTTCATGGAGTTGGCAGTGAACATGCCGGAACAGGAGCCGCAGGTGGGGCAGGCGGAGCGTTCATAGGCCTCGACCTCGGCATCGGTGGCCGTTTCGGTCGCCGCAATCACCATGGCATCCACCAGGTCCAGCTTGTGATCCGCCAGTTTGGTTTTGCCGGCTTCCATGGGGCCACCGGAAACAAAAATCGCTGGGATATTCAGGCGCAGGGCGGCCATCAGCATGCCCGGTGTGATCTTGTCGCAGTTGGAAATGCACACCAGGGCATCGGCGCAGTGGGCATTGACCATGTATTCCACCGAGTCGGCGATGATTTCGCGGCTGGGCAGGCTGTACAGCATACCGTCGTGGCCCATGGCGATGCCGTCGTCCACGGCGATGGTGTTGAACTCCTTGGCCACGCCCCCGGCCCGGGCAATTTCTTCTGCCACCAGTTGGCCCATATCCTTCAGGTGCACATGCCCGGGCACAAACTGGGTAAAGGAATTGGCAATGGCGATGATGGGCTTGTGAAAGTCCTCATCCTTCATCCCGGTGGCGCGCCACAGGGCACGGGCGCCGGCCATATTGCGGCCGGCGGTGGAAGTGCGGGATCGGTATTCGGGCATGACGCAGGTTCCAGCTGGGCAAAACAGAGCGACAGTTTAACAAAAGCGGGCTTTAATGGGATGTGTTTGCAATAAATCGATTTTATCTTCTTTTATCTAGGATAAGGATTTCGAGCTTTGTCGCTCAGTTGAGATTGCCCGTCACAGGCGCTTGCACAAAATCCGCGAGTTGCGCTGCAGGTTGTACAGGGACTTGCGCGAAGCGGGCAGCGCGCCGACGTCGGCCTGTACAAAGCCCTGCTCGATAAACCAGTGCTCGGTCTGGGTGGTGAGCACATAGAGTTCGCGGATATTGACCGCACGCGCCTGGCGTTCCAGATGGCGCATCAGCTTGGCGCCGCGCCCGCCACCGCGAAATGCCGGGTGGATGGCGACACAGGCGATTTCTGCCGCGCCCGTGAAATTGCTGTTGTCTTTGATGGGATAGAGCGCGGCGCAGGCCACCGGGGTGCCATCCACCTCCACCAGGGTAAAATGCGCGATTTCCGCTTCGAGCTTTTCCCGCGAGCGGCGCACCAGAACTCCCTGTTTTTCCAGGGGGCGGATCAGGCCGAGGATGCCCCCCACATCGGTGATACGCGCCCGGCGAACCACTTCGTAGCTGTCCCGGTAGATCATGGTGCCGGCGCCCTCGCGGCGGAATAGTTCCTGGATCAGGGCGCCGTTCTGGCAGTAGCTGAGCAGGTGGATGCGGGCAGTGCCGGCATTACAGGCGCGAATGGCGCACTGCAGGGTATCGCTGTGCACCCGTGCCGCCACCTGCTCGGCTTGCACAAGACTCAGTTCGTGTACCACTTCGCCATCCACCACAAGCTGGGCTGGAGCGCGAAACAGCACCAGTTTCTCGGCGCGCAGTACCCGTGCGGCCTCTGCGGCGAGATCCAGATAATTGAGATTGAACAGCTCACCGGTGAGGGAGGTGCCCAGGGGGGACAGCAGGACAAGGGCGCCCTGGTGCAGGGCCTGTTCCAGCGTGTTGACCTCCATGCGCCGGACGGTGCCGGTCCAGCGCAGGTCAACGCCTTCCAGCACGCCGCTCGGACGCGCGGTGACAAAATTGCCCGAGATCACTTTCAGGGCTGAACGGGCCATGGGGGAGTCGGGTAACCCCTGGGAAAATGCCGCCTCAATATTGAAGCGCAGCCTGCCCACCGCCGCTTTGATCACTTCCAGGCTGTCCCGGTCGGTGATGCGATTGCCGTCGAGAAAGCGGCTCTTGATACCCTGTTCGCTGAGGGCGCGGTTGATCTGCGCCCGGGCACCGTGGACCACGGCCAGACGTACCCCGAGGCTGGCAAGCAGTGCCAGGTCGTGCACCAGGTTGCGAAAATTGGCGTGCGCAAGGGCATCGCCGGGCAGCCCGATCACCAGGGTGCGGCCGCGCAGGTCATTGATATAGGGTGCCGCGTGGCGGAACCAGTTGAGGGAGCCGTTATTGTCACTCACCGGGTTACTCTACTGTCTGTTGACGTGTTAAGGGATTTGCGGGCAAGCCTGTTGCAGTGTTGCCGCCTTTGTCTTCATGGTATGCGATCAGAGACAGAAACGGGCAATCAGGCCGCGCAGTATCTCCGTCATCGGTACTATACGCTCCAGCCCGAGGTATTCATCCGGCTGGTGCGCCTGGTCGATATCCCCGGGACCGAGCACGATGGTGTCAATATTCAGGCGCTTGAGATAGGGCGCTTCGGTGCCAAAGGCGACACTGTCGGCGCCCTGGCTGCAGAGGGTCTCTGCGGCCTTCACCAAGTCCGAGTGGGCATCCTGCTCAAAGGCCTCTGTGCCGGGAAACAGCGACCGCATCTCGATGTGGATGCCGCTGCGCGCGCCGCTGGCCTGTATGCGCTTGCCCAGCTCTGCGCGCAATTCGGCCAGACGCATGCCCGGCAGCGGGCGGACATCAAACTGCAGCTCTGTGGCAGCGCAAATCCGGTTCGGATTGTCACCGCCGTGAATACATCCCAGGTTCAGGGTGGGGACGGGCACGGCAAAGCCGCGGTGCTGATACTTCTGCTGCCACTCTTCGCGCAGAGCCAGCAATGCATCGATCACTGTGTGCATGGCCTCCAGTGCACTGGCGCCCAAATTCGGGTCGGACGAGTGGCCGGAGCGGCCGGTAATCCGCACGGCCTCCATCATCACGCCCTTGTGCATGCGCACCGGGCGCAAGCCGGTGGGTTCGCCGATTACCGCATAGCGCGCGCGCGGGCGGCCTGCGGCAACCAGCGCACGGGCGCCGGCCATGGAGGTCTCTTCGTCCGCGGTGGCGAGTATCGTCAAGGGCTGGCGCAGGGGTTGATCCACAAAGGATTTGGCCGCTTCAATGGCCAGGGGGAAAAACCCTTTCATGTCGCTGGTACCGAGCCCGTAGAAGCGGTTCTCGCGCTCCTGCAATGTGAACGGGTCCGATTGCCAGCGCCCCTGGTCAAATGGAACTGTATCGGTGTGCCCGGACAATACCAGGCCGCTGTGGCTGTCCGCGCAGCCGCCTAAGGTGGCAATCATATTGACTTTGTGCGGGCTGCCCTCAAGGGGCATCAGTGCCACACCGAAGCCCAGACTTTCCAGCCAGGCAGCCAGCAGCTCTACCAGGGGGCGGTTGCCCATATCCAGCGCCGGATCTGTGGAGCTGATACTGGGGCAGGCAATCAGCTGGCGCAATTGTTCCTTTAGCTCGGGTACCCTGACAGTCGCCATCACGCGCATCCTCATCACTTGTCGCACCGGTCCTAAGCCGGTGCGAGCCCTTGAAAACCCGGCAACCCAGTACGGCGGCGCCAGGGTGGGATTATCGGGTGAATACCAAGGGGAGGGGAAGGGTAAACTGGTGATGGGGTTCGCGGCGACAAAGGGAGCGTGTGTGCTCCCCCCGTGCGCAAAAGCAAAAGGCCGCGGGATCAGCCGAACAGGCCCTTGAAGAAATAGAAGAACAGAATGGCAATACCGGCACCTGCTGGCAGGGTCACAACCCAGGAGGCGGCGATGGTGGTGATCATGCGCAGGTTCAGTGCGCCAATTCCCCGCGCCAGGCCCACCCCGAGCACCGCCCCCACGAGGGTGTGGGTGGTGGAGACGGGCAGACCGGTGCCGGAGGCGAGTACAACGGTGGCGGCGGCACCCAGTTCCGCGGCGAAGCCGCGGCTGGGGGTCAACTCGGTAATTTTCCTGCCGATGGTGGCCATGACCTTGAAACCGTAAGTGGCCAGGCCCACCACGATACCCAGGCCCCCCAGTAACAGAATCCACGAGGGCATGGTGGCTTTGGCGGTGACCGCGCCGGACTGGATGGTGTTGATCACAGCGGCCAGCGGACCCACCGCGTTGGCGACATCGTTGGAACCGTGGGCGAAGGCCATGGCGCAGGCGGTGAATATCATGAGGATGGCGAAGACCCGCTCCACACTGGCAAAGCGGTTTCCCAATTCACTGGCGGGGTCGCGTTTGACACGCTTGAGCATGGCGATGCCGACGCCCATCACCAACAGGCCCGCGAGGGCCGCAATACCGGCATCCTGGATGAAACTGAGCTGGATATTGGCATCTTTCAACACATGCTTGAGTCCCTTGGTCAGGGTGACCATAGCGATCATCCAGCCCACGGCGAACATGTAAATGGGGATATAGCGCTTGGCATTGGCGAAGGGATCTTCGGTATCCAGGATCAGGCGCTGCACACTGCGAAACAGCAGGAAGGCAATGGTACCGGCCAGTAGCGGCGAGACCACCCAACTCGCCACAATACTGCCCACCTTGCCCCAGGCAACCGCCTCTGTGGAGATGCCCACCGCGGAGAAGCCGACAATGGCGCCGACAATGGAATGGGTGGTGGATACCGGCCAGCCGAGGACGCTGGCGATCAGCAGCCAGGTACCGGCGGCGAGCAGGGCAGCCAGCATGCCGTACACCAGCAACTGGGGCTGCGCGGCAAAGACCTCCGAATCGATAATCCCCTTGCGGATGGTGGCGGTAACTTCCCCGCCGGCCAGGTAGGCCCCGGCAAACTCAAAAACCATGGCGATCAGGATCGCCTGTTTGACCGTCAATGCGCGCGAGCCCACGGAGGTGCCCATGGCGTTGGCAACATCGTTTGCGCCCACACCCCAGGCCATAAAGAAGCCCGACACACAGGCCAAAACCAGCAAAATATGGCCGTATTGACTGAGAATCTCCACCGCACAACCCCCTAACGTGCCAGCAACAATTGCAAACGGTTGCCAACGCTGTGGGCGCGATCGGCCAGGTCACCGGTCCATTCAATGATCCGGTAGAGAAACATCACATCCACCGGCGGCAGGTCTTTTTCTATGGCAAACAGCGCAGCGCGAATCTCAACTTCGAGTTTGTCGGATTGGCGTTCCAATTCGTCCAGCTCTTCGATCATGCGCCGGGCAATCGTGATCTCGCGCCCGGCAAAGCCGCTCTCCAGCAGCTCGTCCAGTTCGTTGATGGCGCGCAGCGCCTGGGAGGAAGTAGCCACGGCACTCTCGACGAAAGTCGTCATCAAGGGCTGCAGGCTGGCCGGGATCTGCATCTTTCTGCCGACGGCGAGGCCGGCGATATCCTGGGCGGTATTTGCCACCTCGTCCTGGGCGTGCAGCAGTTCCAGCAGGTCGGATCGGGATACCGGCATAAACAGGCTGTCGGGCAGGTGCAGACGCAGGTCTCTCTTGATGTCATCGGCGCGGTTCTCGGTGGCGGAGATGCGCAGTTGGATTTGTTCTGCCTCGACCAGATCGCCGCGGATCAGGGCCTCGAAGAAGGGGACCAGGTCGGCGGAAGCCTCGTGGGCCGCAGCCATATGTTGCTCAATCGGCTTGATCGGGGAGCGGCCAAACAGGTTGGCTATATTCGACAGGACCATGGTTAGCTCCATTGCTCGGGGTGCGAAACCGCGGCATGGTACCCCAATAGAACCAATTTCGGTAACGGTGCGTTAACGACGCACTGTTGCACCGCGGCGATGGGGCTACAATGCGTCGTCACAGGTAAATACAGGAGGTTGACAATGACAGAGAGCAAAGCGGCGGACAGGTTGCTGGATTTACACGGACTGCTGGAGGATCTTGTGACCCAGGGCTATGTGAGCCGGCAGGATGCCAACCGTATCGCGGGCACCCCGCGCACGGCGGAGCAGGCCCAGATGCACCCCCTCAGTTATATCGCCAGCTGCGACCTGGCCAACCGGAAGGCCCCGGGTACCCTGTTGAATCGCGATACACTCAGCGCCTGGCTGGCCGAGAGTTCCACCCACCCCCTCTACCATATCGATCCGCTCAAGGTAAACGTAAGTGCGGTGACCGAGGTAATGAGTTTCCAGTTTGCCAAGCGCCACCAGATCCTGTGTGTGGAAGCAGGCGCTGATGAGCTGCTGGTTGCCACGGCACAGCCTTTCGTTCACGGCTGGGAGGAGCAGCTGGCCCATACCAGTGGCCGCCGGGTGCGCCGTGTGGTGGCAGATCCGGCGGATATCAAACGCTGCTGTATCGAGTTTTATTCTCTAGCCAATTCCATTTCCGGTGCCAGTGGCCTGCAGGGGACCTCTGCAGCGCATAATTTCGAACAGCTGCTCGAATTGGGCAACCTCAAGGATCCCGAGGCCAACGACCAGCATATTGTCAATATTGTCGACTGGCTGTTGCAGCACGCCTTCGACCAGCGTGCCAGTGATATCCATATCGAGCCCAGGCGGCAGGTCGGGCGTATCCGCTTTCGCATCGATGGGGTGCTGCACCCCATTCACGAGCTGCCGGATCAGGTGAATGCGGCGGTCACCAGCCGCCTGAAGATTCTCGGTCGTATGAACGTGGCGGAGAAGCGCAAACCCCAGGACGGCCGTATCAAAACCAAGCGCCCCGATGGCAGTGAGGTGGAGTTGCGTCTGTCCACTCTGCCCACTGCGTTTGGGGAAAAACTGGTGATGCGGATTTTCGATCCCGAGGTGCTGGCGCGCACCTACAGTGACCTGGGCCTCGGCGGTGAGGATCTGGCCCGCTGGCAGAAAATGCTGTCGCATTCCAGCGGCATTGTCCTGGTGACCGGTCCCACCGGTTCGGGCAAAACCACCACCCTGTACACCGGCCTCAAGCAGCTTGCCACCTCCGCAGTCAATGTCTCCACCGTGGAGGACCCGATCGAAATGGTGGAGGAGCGTTTTAACCAGACCCAAGTGCACCATGCCATTGGCTTTGATTTTGCCGCCGGTATCCGCACTCTCATGCGCCAGGACCCGGACATTATTATGGTGGGTGAGATCCGCGACCTGGAAACTGCACAGATGGCAGTACAGGCTGCCCTCACCGGGCATCTGGTAATTTCCACCCTGCACACCAACGATGCCCCCACTGCGGTCACACGCTTGTTGGACCTGGGTCTGCCCCACTACCTGCTCAAGTCCACCGTGCTTGGGGTCATGGCGCAGCGCCTGGTGCGTACGCTCTGTCCCTCATGCAAGCGCGAGGACAGGATTGAAGAGGCCGACTGGCACGCCTTGGTACGCCCCTGGAAGGCGCCGATGCCAGAGAGAATTTACCGCCCTGAAGGCTGCCTGGCGTGTCGCAATACTGGTTATCTGGGGCGGCAGGGCATTTACGAGATACTGCCGTTTAGCGAATCGCTACAGGCGCAGATCACCCCTGACTGCGACCTGCAACAGCTGCGCCGCCGGGCCATGCGCGAGGGTATGAACAGCCTGCGCCTGTCCGGTGCGATAAAGGTGGCGGCAGGTGTGACCACGGTTGCGGAAGTACTGCGTGTGGCACCGCCGCCAGAGATTGTCTCTTAGTGGATAGTGGCCACTGGATTGCACCCGGGCAATGAACATGGCGTAATGGCTGAATCCGGCCGCTCATCGGCTGCCGGGTTCCTCCTCCAGGGGTGCGGCGAGAGAGAAACCGCCTCCCGGCCCTTTGCCCGCACTAAGGATCCATGCCCCCATGTTTGAATGCGCCAACTGTCCCGAATCCCTGAAGCCCCAGTTGCAGGCGCACTGGCGCGACTGGTGTGAGCAGGCGGGCAAAGCGCGCGTCAGCCAGGCCGAGGACCTGTTGAGGGATCAGGCCCTGCAGCGGGGGTTGGCGCGGAGTTTGACCGGTTCCGAATTCTTTTTCCGGCAATGCTGCCGCCAGCCACAGCTGTTACTGAGGTTGTTGCAAAGCGCGGATCTCGGGCTGGCTCTACCCGATTTTGATAGCGACGCCTCCCTCGACTGCGCACTGCGACGGCTGCGCAACCGTGTGACAACAGAGGTGATCTTTCGGGATTTTGCCACTCAATGGGATATCTCCCGGGCCTGCCTGCGTCTCAGTGCGCTGGCAGAGCTGTGTATTGATGCCGCCCTGCAGTGGCACCACAGACAATTGGTACAGCGCTATGGCGAGCCCCGCGACAGCCGGGGGCAGGTGCAGTCCATGGTGGTGCTGGGTATGGGGAAGCTGGGTGCGCGGGAGCTGAACCTCTCCTCAGATATCGACCTGATCTTTGCCTACCCCGAGCCGGGCCATACCGACGGCGAGCGGTGCGTGGAAAATCAGACCTTTTTCCAGCGCCTGGGCCAGCGCCTGATCAAATCCCTGAATACCATCACTGCCGATGGTTTTGTGTTTCGTGTGGATATGCGTCTGCGTCCCTATGGGGACAGTGGGCCTCTGGTGAGTCATTTCAGCGCACTGGAGGACTATTATCAGACCCAGGGGCGCGAATGGGAGCGCTATGCCATGGTCAAGGCGCGTCCGGTGGCCGGTGATAAGCGCTTTGCAACGGAGCTGATGGCACTGCTGCGCCCGTTCACCTACCGCCGCTATATCGATTTCAGTGCCATCGAGGCGCTGCGCGAAATGAAAGCGTTGATCCAGCGCCAGGTGCGCGCCCGGGGGCTCAGCGACAACATCAAGTTGGGCCGTGGGGGCATTCGCGAAGTGGAATTTATTGCCCAGGCTTTCCAGTTAATTCGCGGCGGCCGCAACCCCGCCCTGCGCGAACGCAACTTGCTGAAACTGTTACCGCTGCTGGAAACTGAAGGGCACGTGGAGGCGGGCGTGGCCGGGGAGCTTGCGGACTGCTATCGGCTGCTGCGGCGGGTGGAACACGCACTGCAGGCGCAGAGAGACCAGCAGACGCAAGCGCTGCCACAGGACGACAGAGAACGTGCGCGACTGGCCTACGCCCTCGGGCGCGATAACCCGGCGCAGTTGTTCGGAGAACTGGCGGCGGTGCGCAATGTGGTCGAGCGCGAATTCGATACCGTAATCGCACCGCCGGCGGATATTGCCGAGCCCCGCGTAGCGGAGGAGTGGCAGACTCTGTGGGGCAGTGTCAGTGAGGACGGCAGTGAAGAGATCAACCTGCAGGCTCTGAACAATGCCGGCTTTACCCCGGCGCGGGAGGCATTGGACCTGCTGCGGGATCTGAATGTCGCCCCTATGGTAGTCGCACTGCCGGCATCATCCCGCGCACGCCTGGACCAGTTTATGCCATTGCTGTTGGCGGTTGCCGGATTGCAGCAACAGCCCCTGCTGGTGCTCAACAGGGTGCTCCCCCTGGTGCGCTCGGTACTGCGCCGCAGCGCCTATCTTGTCCTGGTCAATGAAAATCCCCCGGTACTCAGCCAGTTGGTGCGCCTGTGCAGTGCCAGCCCGAGAATCGCCGAGCAACTGGCACGCCATCCGATCCTGCTGGATGAGTTGCTGGATTCCCGCCGCTTGCTGGCGCCGGCTGCGGCGGCGGATCTCTCTGACGAGTTGCGCCGTGAACTGCTGCGCACCGGTTCCACGGATCTGGAATGGCAGATGGAGGTGCTGCGATACTTCAAGCAGAGCCAGAGTTTGCGTATTGCCGCCCAGGAGGTCAGTGGCACTCTGCCGCTAATGAAAGTCAGTGACGCCCTCACCTGGCTGGCTGAAGCGATACTGCAGCACGCCCTGCATCTGGCCTGGATGCAAATGGTAGAAAAGTACGGGCTACCCGCCGGGGCGTCGGAGGGGGATATGCGCTTTGCGATTATCGCCTATGGCAAACTGGGCGGCCTGGAGCTTTCCTACGGTTCGGACCTGGATATTGTTTTTGTGCACGATGCCGATCCCCAGGGCGTTACTGATGGCAGCACTGGCATTGATAATTTGCGCTTTTATACCCGGCTGGCGCAGCGATTGATTCATATCCTGCAAACTCGCACCTTGAGTGGCCCGCTCTATGCAGTGGATACCCGCCTGCGCCCATCCGGAAATTCGGGGCTGCTGGTCACTACCATGACCGCTTTTGAAAAATACCAGCGCGAGAGCGCCTGGACCTGGGAGCACCAGGCTCTGGTGCGCGCACGCCCGGTGGCGGGCAGCACCCGGCTGAGCAACGACTTTCAAAGGCTGCGCTTGAAATTGCTTTGCGAGGCGAGAAATGAGCAGAAATTACGCAAAGATGTGATCGCAATGCGCGATAAAATGCGTGCCCATCTGGATCAGGGCAATGATAAAGGTTTCGACCTCAAACACGGTGTTGGCGGTATTGTCGATATTGAGTTTTTGGTTCAATATGCCGCTCTGGCCTGGGCGCCAACTGCGCCCTCGATAGTGCGTTACACGGATACGATTCGCATTCTCGAAAGTCTTGTTGACGCGGGCCTGATGCCGGCCAAACAGGCCGGTTATCTGATCGATGCCTACAAAGCCTACCGATCTGAAGGTCATCGCCTGGCACTACAACAATTGCCGGGGATTGTGCGCGATGACCGCTTCACGGCGGAGAGAAAGACCGTTCAAGCAAGCTGGCAGCAATTGCTCGGTTAACTGCCTGGCAACATGCTGTTGCCCGATTACACTGTTTTTTAGGACTTGTAGGAGTTGTCCCCCATGTCTTTTGCCGACCGCGACGGCGTTATCTGGTTTGACGGAGCGCTGGTTCCCTGGCGCGATGCGCGCGTACATGTTCTGACGCATACCCTCCACTACGGCATGGGGGTATTTGAAGGTGTGCGCGCCTACGGCACGGAGTCCGGTGCCAGTATTTTTCGTCTGCAGGATCACACCCGCCGGTTATTCCGCTCCGCGAAAATTATGAATATGCCCATGCCCTACAGTGCCGCAACCCTGAATGCGGCCCAGCGTCTGGTGGTGAGAGAGAACGATCTGCAACAGGCCTATTTGCGCCCGATGGTGTTCTACGGATGCGAGGGAATGGGTTTGCGTGCAGAGGGTCTGAGCACCCATGTGATTGTCGCCTCCTGGGAGTGGCCCAGCTATATGAGCCCGGAGGCGCTGGAGCAGGGTATCAAGGTCAATACGTCTTCCTATACCCGCCATCACGTCAATATCAGCATGTGTAAAGCCAAGGCCAATGGCAATTACATCAATTCAATGCTCGCTCTGCAGGAGGCGGTGCGTAACGGCTGTGAAGAGGCGCTGTTACTCGACCCCGAGGGCTATGTGGCCGAGGGCAGCGGAGAGAATGTGTTTATTGTCAGAGATGGCATCCTGTATACGCCGGAACTCACTTCCTGCCTGGATGGTATTACCCGCGCAACGGTAATTGAATTGGCCAGGGAATGTGGCTACCGCGTGGTAGAAAAGCGCATCACCAGGGATGAAGCCTACATAGCCGATGAGGCATTCTTTACCGGCACGGCCGCCGAAGTGTTGCCCATCAGCACCCTTGACGGGCGCACCATCGGCCGCGGCAGGCGCGGGCCAATCACGGGACGGTTGCAAGGCCTCTATTTTGAGGTGGTGCACGGGCGCAGTGCGGCACACCGGAGTTGGTTGAGTGATGTCACCGATACCGCTGAGACACAGATTCGTATCGCCTGAGGGGATATTCCCGAGAAGAAAAAACCGGCGGATGCCGGTTTTTGTATGGGTTTGGTGCGCGCACTGGCTGGCTTACCGGGCAGTGGCGATATCCGGTCGACCCACGCAGTAATATTCAAAACCGGCTTCACGCAGTTCATCGAGCTCGTACTGGTTGCGCCCGTCGAAAATCACGGGTGTCTTGAGTGCCGCTTTGAGTTCGCCGGTATTCAGGGCCTTAAACTGTTGCCATTCGGTCGCGATGATCAAGGCATCTGCTCCTTGAAGGGCGTCATTCTTTGAATCACATAACACGAGGTTATCCCGTGCTCCATAGATCCGCAGGCACTCCTCCATGGCTTGCGGATCGAAGGCGCGCACTATAGCGCCCTGCCCCCACAGTCGATCCATAAGCACGCGACTGGGAGCTTCGCGCATATCATCGGTATTGGGTTTGAATGAGAGCCCCCAGAGCGCGAAGACCCGGCCATTCAGGTTGCCATTGAAATGGGCCAGGATTTTGTCAGCCAGGTAATGTTTTTGTCGCTCGTTGCGAGATTCCACTGCGGTGAGAATATCTGCGCTCAGACCCTGTTGTCGCGCGGAGGAGATCAGGGCTTTAACGTCTTTTGGAAAACAGGAGCCACCGTAGCCGATGCCGGCATAAATAAACTGGTAGCCCACCCTTGGGTCCGAGCCAATCCCCTGGCGCACCGCCTCAATATCTGCCCCAACCTTATCGGCGATATTGGCGATCTCGTTCATAAAGCTGATTTTTGTTGCCAACATGCAATTTGCGGCATACTTGGTCAGCTCGGCGCTTTTCACGTCCATTACCAGAATCTTTTCATGATTGCGGTTGAAAGGCGCATACAAATGGCGGAGTTTCTGCTCAGATTCTGCTTCCGAGGTGCCGATCACGATGCGGTCCGGGCGCATGCAGTCGGCAACCGCAGAGCCCTCCTTAAGAAACTCGGGGTTGGAAATAACATCAAATGGCAGGTCGGGTATGCCGCGCTTGGCCAGTTGTTCTCCGATCGCTACACGCACTTTGTCTGCTGTACCCACAGGCACCGTGGATTTGTTGATAATGTATTTCTTGCAATCCATGTGCGCGGCGATGGTCCTGGCCACGGTCAGTACATGGCGCAGGTCGGCAGAGCCGTCTTCGTCCGGTGGGGTTCCAACGGCAATAAAGAGCAGCTCCCCGTGTTCTACACCGCAGGCGGCATCTGTAGAAAATGTCAGATTACCCGTGGCGATCCCGTTTTTTACCATCGGCTCAAGGCCGGGTTCATAGATGGGAATCTCCCCCTGTTTTAGGCGGGCGATTTTATCGGTATCGATGTCAATACAAACTACCCGGTTACTGGCTTCTGCCAGTACGGCGGCCTGCACCAGGCCCACATAGCCGGTGCCAAAAACGGTGACGTTCATACCTGTGACTCTTTGGTTGGATAATGGCGGTTGCGAAATACTTGGGGACAGGGTACTTCCACAGACCCGGGTTGATTGCACTCCCGGTAGCTGCGCGCCAACAGGATGGCAAGTGGCACCCAGTAGAAGAACCAGATATAGCTGGGTTTGACCAGGGGCTGTTGCGCATACACCAGCATGGCCAGAACGCCAAACAAAAACCAGACCACAACTAAGCCGGGAATCCAGCTCAGCAGCTTTTTCCTGCTCAATACCGTTGATAGGGCACCAAGGCCCTGCCAGGCACAGGCAAGGATGCCCAGTAGCCCGGAAAAACGCGCCACATCCAGCAGGTAGTTGTGTGGGTGTGGTAGCAGATGGCCCATCTCGATAAATTGCTTGTGAACCAGGCCGGAACCAATGATTGGGGAGAGCATAAGTTCATCGTAGACCTTGCCCCAAAGCTCCAGGCGAATGCTGTAGGCCGTGCCCCGGTGCAGCAGGGGGAGATCGCCAAACAGAATCAGGTAGGTCACGGGAATAACGACGAGCAATGCCAACAATACCCATGCCTTTAGCAGGCGTGATGGCGTAATCAGGGCCGCGAGCAGCACCGCCGCCCCCGCCATTGCGATGGGGATTTTGGTTTGTGACAGGACTACGTAAATACAGGAAACACACAAACCGCTCCAGGACAGTATGCGCCACAGTTGCGAGGTCCGGGCGATGCCGTAGCAGCAAAACAAGCTGTGGAATCCAAACAGCATCGCGGTCTTATCGATATTGCCTTGCAAGGATATTCCGCCGATACGGTGGAGACGCTGGAAGCCATCGGCAAATCCATAGACTGCCAATGACATGAGGCCGGAGAACAGACCCACTGCAATCAGAGCCAGCAACAGCTGGTGCAATACCGCATCCCCAAAGCGCTCCAGTAGGAAGTAAATGGCAGCGTAAAAAAGAGCCAGGTAGAGTACCAGCTTCCAGTAGTAAGGGGCCTCCCGCTGCACATCGGCATTGTCGCCGCTGGCCCAGAGCGTCGATAAAGCAAGTATTATCGGCAGGCTCAGGAAGGCGATGAACTGCCATGAGCACACAAAGCGAAAGTCCTTTCGCCAGAGCATCAGGAGCAGGGAGGCCGGCAGGAGAGTCAAATAGAAACTGGTTTGCACTCCTGAAACTTTCGGTGCCAGATAAAAACCACATAACAGCAGAAACAGTCCCAGACGTGCCAGTTGCAGTAACCCGGCAATCCACTTGGACTCCTGCTGCCGATAGGGAGTTGGGAAAGAGCGGGGGGGTGTACTTCCAGATTCAAACATCATTGTAATTGTGTTCAGTACGTTTAACAGTCAGTAGCAGGGCATTGCTTATTGAAGCCATACCGCTGAGTTGGTTTTCGTGAAAGTTTACGACAGACGGCAGTTTAGGGTACAGGTAATAGGTCTAACATCTAATCACTCGGGAGCCGTGAGTATTTGGGATCGTGCCCGGCACCCTGGGGGAGCCAACAGGGGCGCGAGACTATCCGGAATGGCATTGGGCTTCAATAGCTGGAAGGCTTGCGGTAGCATTGCGCTTTCTCGGTCTTCCGGGACGCGGCTGGCGTTCGGCTGCTCCCTTCTCTGCTTGTACTCTGGGATGGTCTCTTGCCGCTGACAGTTTGGCGTTTTCTCGACGGTAATCGCGCGCACGAAAAACAGAGCGCGGCGCTGGTCCGTGGTCTTGACAGCAGTTATGGCGGGCAGCTGAACTGCGTAGATATACCCCTGTCGGTAACCGCCCATGGTATTGTAATGGGGCTTGCCAAAGGGCTCTCCAGCCTGCCCAGACCGGATTTTCATATTGGCACTGGTCGCAGAACCCGCCTGCCGATGCTGGCGGCACGCTACCGCTACGGTGGACGTGCCGTCGCTATCAATCGGCCCCAGTTCCCATTTCGCTGGTTTGATTTTGCGATTGTCCCGGAACATGATCGTCCGCCGCCCCTGGAGAATGTCATTCTCAGCCAGGGGGCCCTGACAGGCCCCCTGCCCGGTAACGCCGCGCGGCCGGGGTGCGGTCTGATATTGCTCGGTGGCCCGAGCAGGCACTTCTGCTGGGATGACGGGCCTGTGCGCCGCCAGGTAGAACAGTTGTTATCACAGCCCCTCGACTGGTACCTGTCGAACAGCCGGCGCACGCCTGAGGGCTTGCTGGAAAGCATTGCCGGGAGAGAAGCGCATTTGGTTGACTGGCGGTCCTGTTCCCCGGATTGGGTGCATGCGCAAATGGCGGCGGCGGAACAGATCTGGGTGAGTGAAGACAGCATTTCGATGCTCTTCGAATCATTGCAGAGCCGTGCGCGGGTGGGGATTATCCGCGTTCCCTGCCGTTCTCGGGCCAATAAGGTTCGGGCGGCGGTGCAGAGGCTGGTGGATCAGGGGGTGGTTGGCGAGCGCTGGGAGGAAGTGATTGCGCAATCGGAACGAGTGCCCCTGGATCAGTATCTTGTTTGTGCGCGGGCGCTGCTTCGCCGCTGTGGACTGTCAATCCGCTAGCGCTTTAAGCCGTAGGACTCAAACTTTCTCCAGGGCACTTTCTTATCGGAGATCTCCCACTCCGCTCTCAGCCACATACGCTGGATTCGTCGCCGGATATAGCGTTTGGCGAAGAAGTTGGAAATTTTCGCGAGGGGCAATAGGGAGGCACAGCCCAGGCCATCAATAACATAGACCTGCAGTTGCCCCTTTTGTCGGCAGAGTACCAGATTGTGCGCAATCAGGTTTTTGGTCAATATACCGTATTTCAGCAGCCAGAGGGCAAAGCGCTGTAGCGCTTCGCGCACCTCCTGGTCAAATCCCTGTTTATTCAGGTATTGGCGCAGGGTGGGCGCGGGAGCGCCGTTCGCATCCAGAATCATATCGGTCACTGCAGCCGGGCCTAGACTGGTCTCCTGTATACCGTACCAGCGCGGCAGGTGTTGCCAGAGGCCTTCGGGGTTTCGCTGTATCGCCCTTTGCGCATATCCCTGCTGTTCACGCAGGTTGTCATCAAATCTGACCTCACCACGCCATCGCTTGTACCAGGGTGCGCGGCCCAGCAGCTCGGCGGCCCGTCCGGGGCGCATCACCTTTACACATAACCGCGAATCCTGGGGGTGGCGATAGCACAGGCGGTTACCGCCGCTGGCAAAGGGCCTGCTGTGGCTCAGGTCAATCACCGGAGTGGTCTCCGGGGGATATGTTGAGCAGGGACCGGTAGACGGCAAGTGTGCGCTCGACTTGTCTTTGAAGTGTGAATTGGACCGCAAGACGGGCCCTTTGCCGGGGGCCTTCAAGTAACTCCTGGGTGCGCGTAAAAAGAACTTCTGTATCATTCTGATCTACTAATCCCTGAGGGAAACAGGCCCCGAGTGACTCAGCGGGGCCACCGATATTGTAACCAATAATAGGTGTTCCTATAGCGGCGGACTCAATCACCGTACGGCCGAAGGGTTCCGGCCGTTTGGACAGGTTATACACCAGCGCGGATTCACTGTACCAGTAGCGGATATCGCTGCGATGGCCGACAAATGTGAGGTGTTGGTCCAAATGCAGATCAGTGACCGCTTGCTTGAGTTCTTTTGCGTAACGCTGCTTATTGGGCTCGGCACTACCGAGAATAATGCCATGGATGTCGTTGCGGGTGCGGCTTAAGCGCAGGATCAGTTGGATAAAGTCTTCCTGGCCTTTCCATCTGCTCAGTCGGCCGGGCAATAACAACCAGCGCTTGCCCCGCAAGTTCGGAAACGCTGCTTCAATGTCGTTGCGCCAACCGGCTGGGGCCTGCACGCCGGGATTGAATTCATCGGTGTCTACCCCGCGATAGATAATTTCCGGGCGGTGCTGCAGATAGCTTGCATAGTTGTCCAGTAAATAGGTGCTCACACATTCGGAAATAGCGATGACCCGCTCTGCTTTCGCCATAATGGCGCTGTAGGGATTGATGGAGTACAGGCCGTGCGCGGTACTGATCAGGTGCGGACGACCTATTGCATCGAGTTTTCGCCAGGCTAAATAGGCGAGCCAGGCGGGAACCCGCGAGCGGACGTGGAGTATATCCGGCTGCTCTTTCGAGATAAGGTGTCTAAGTGGACGAACCTGTAATAAGCTGATAAAGGATTTTTTATGGATAGGGAGTGTAAAATGCTGTGACCCTTCGGACTCCAGTTGTGTCACCATGGCGCCGCCACTGGATACTACCGTCGATTGGTGTCCGGCCCGAGCCAGTGCACGAGCCAAATCGAGCGTGCCGCGCTCGACGCCCCCAGCATTGAGAGCGGGCAGCAATTGCATAATTTTCATGGATGGATTGACCGAGAATAGGGTGCGGGGGTTACCAGTATTTGTGCCTCTCTTAGCCAAGCCCGTCTGGGCGCTTGGCAATCTCGCAAGCACAGTATTATAGACAGGCAATCGCGACGGGTATAGGCTGCCCGCCTATTGCCGAACCCACAGCCGATTCTCCGCTGTCATTGGAGTTTACATTGCCATTACTGTTGGATATCTGTATTTGCACATGCAAACGGCCGAATCAGCTGCGTGGTGCCTTGCAGAGTCTCGCTGTGCTCCAGCTGCCACCAGCTGCCGCGGTGACTGTGACGGTAGTGGACAATGATCCCGTAGGCAGGGAGGGGGCGCAGCTGGTCGAATCCCTTTCGGTAGAGTTTCCACTGCCAATCCTCTGTGTTCTGGAAGAGCGCCGGGGTATTCCCTATGCGCGCAATCGCTGTATCTCTGAGGCACAGCGCAAAGGGGCGGATTACCTGGTTTTTATTGATGATGATGAGTGGGTGGCGCAGGACTGGTTGATCCGTTTGTTTGGCTACGCACAGGCAATTGGCGGACACTCGGTGGTCAGTGGCAGTGTGGTGAGGCAGTTGCCAGACTCTGTGCCTGAGTTCTATTCCGGATTTTTTTCCCGCAAGCGACGCGAAACCGGTGACCGGCTTAACTATTGCGCCACCAACAATGTCCTTATTCCCATGGAAGCGATTCGTACCTTTGGCCTGCGCTTTGATGAACGGGATCCTTTCGGGGGGGGGGAGGATGTTTTGTTTTTTACAGAATACAGTGCCAGGGGGGGAGAGATCGTGCACTGTGTGGAGGCCAGGGTGTATGAGGCTGTACCGGAGTGCCGCGCCAATATGCGCTGGTTGTCCCGGCGCAAATATTCAGCGGGCATCACCCTGGCTAAGCAGAAGCTCGCCTCGGGTCGGAGTCGGTTCAGCATTTTGATGTCGGCGGTTTTTCAGCTCCTGATGGCCGGAGTGAGCTGTGCACTGGGGCTGATCCTGGGGGGGCGACGCCTGGGCTCGCGGCCCTGGTTGCGTTTGTGTCGCTCTGTCGGTATGGCATGCGGTGTCTTTGGGGCGCGTTCGGATTTTTATCGTGTTGTCGATTGCTGAGCACAAAATACCTGGGGCTCGATGGTGCTTTCTAGGTGTAAGATAAGAACCTGGATGCCTGCACCGGGCTGCGGGTACGGAATGTTTGATAACACCTGTTCATGTTGACGCTCTACTCCTGGTTTTTCCGCATCGCATTACCGTTTATTCTTTTTCGCCTTTGGTGGCGGGGCCGCCGTCATCCCGCGTACCGCGAGCGTCTGCGGGAACGCCTGGGGCAGGTACCCGGGCGTCTCAGCCGCGCTCCCCTGATGTGGGTGCATGCCGTTTCCGTGGGGGAAACCCTCGCGGCAATACCAGTGATAGATAGGCTCGCCGCACGCCACCCCAGGTGGCAGTGGCTGGTGACGACGAGTACACCCACGGGTTCTGAGCGGGTGCGCGAGGCACTGCGTCCTGTTCTGGGCGGACGCCTGCTGCACTATTATCTCCCCTACGATCTGCCCGAATACCTTGTCCCGTTTCTGGAAGCCCTGCGCCCCAGTATGTTGGTGATTGTGGAAACCGAACTGTGGCCCAATCTGTTGCGCCTTTGTCGGAAGCAGGGCATCCCCAGCCTGCTCGTCAATGCCCGTTTGAGTGAAAAATCTGCGCGCGGCTATGGGCGGCTTCCCGGATTTACCCGCGCCATGCTGCGGGATCTCGAACGGGTAGTGGCTCAATACCCCATGGATGCAGAGCGTTTTGTTTCACTGGGTTTGCCTAAAGAACGGGTTGTAGCCGGCGGAAATATTAAGTTTGATCTGGATATTGATCTGGGCCTGGCGAGCGAAGCCCAGGTGCTATCGCACCAGTGGCGCGGTTTTGCCAATCGCAAGGTGTGGCTCGCGGCCAGCACCCACGACGGCGAGGATGGCATTATCCTGGATGCTTTCTCAATATTGAAGCGGGCATTTGCGGATTTGCTGCTGGTCCTGGTACCCCGCCATCCCCAGCGTTTTAGCAGCGTCGCACAGCTGTGCCGGGCGCGCGGTTTGCGGGTGGTTAGGCGCAGTGAAGGCAGTGCGCCAGTGGCGCGGGATCAGGTTTTGTTGGGCGATACGATGGGGGAATTGCTGCGTTTTTATGGCGCCTGTGACGTGGCCTTTGTCGGCGGCAGCCTGGTGCCTGTCGGTGGGCACAATATGATTGAACCTGCGGCCTGGGGTGTACCTGTAGTCTGCGGCCCGTTTTTGCACAATTTTGCCACGGTCTCGCAACTGTTGGTGGAGGCCGGCGGTATGGCGATCTCCAGGGATGCGGAATCCCTGGCGCGACAGTTGCGCGCCTGGCTGGAAAGCGATACCCGCCGCAAAGGGGCCGGTCAACGGGGCAGGAGAGTGGCGGAGGCAAACAAAGGGGCTTTGCAGCGCTTGCTGGATGAGATTGAGGGCCTGGCCGCTGGCCTAGACCGGTGAGCGAACCCAGGCCCACTCACCGGTCGAGATTACCGGGAGGATGCCGGCGGGCGGGTGGGGTTGGGCTCGGCAACCCGGGGCACAGTGCGCGCGGGGTTCAGCATGGCGTCCAGCTCCTGCAGGTCTTTGGGGGACAGCAGACCGGCGACCTGCTTAAGGTTCAGGGTGTTGAGAATATAGTCGTAAAGCGCATTGGCATAGTCGGTCTGGGACTGGAACAGGGTGCGCTGAGCCAGCAGGACATCGACGATATTGCGGGTGCCCACCTCGTAGCCCGCCTGGGTAGCGTCCAGGGCGCTTTTGGCGGACACCACCGCCTGCTGGCGGGCCGAAACCCGGGAAACGTCGGTAACTACCACGCGGTGCAGGGTGCGGGTGGTCTGGATGGTATTGCGCTCGGTCAGATTGCGCAGATCCTGGGCCTGGAAAGACTGGTTGCGGGCTTGTCGGCGATTGGCGCTGAGTAGCCCGCCAGTATAGATTGGGATATCCAGGGTGATCGCTGCTGTGGTGTCTCGATTGTCCAAATCCAGAGGAAAGTTTGTGACCGCCTCTCCTCTGAAGTCCCGATATTTTTCACGTATCTCGCCATTTGAGGTGAACTTGTTATAGGACAGCGTCCCGGTGAGTGTAGGCAGATGTTCACTGGCTGCGGAACGGGCATTGTAGCGGGCTGCCTCGGCATTGAGTCGCGCCGCCTTGAGTTCAAAGTTGTTGGCCAGGGCAAACTCTACCCAGTCGGCACGCTCCGCCGGTACCGGCGCCGCCACCTGGAACCCGGCATTCAATGGCGCCACCGCGTCGTGGTAGCCGCCGGTCAGTACCGACAGGGCATCGAAATCACTGAGCAGGTCGTCCTGGGCGGTGAGGCGGCGCGCAACCGAGCTGTCGTAAGCGGCTTGGGAATCGTAGACATCCGTGATCGCGGTCAGGCCCACTTCAAAGCGCTGCTGGGTCTGCTCCAGCTGCTTGGCCAGGGCCTGCTCCTCGGCGATGGCCGCTTCCAGCACATCGTAGGCGCGCAGTACATCAAAATAGGCCGTGGCCACGCGGATCATCATGCCCTGCTGGTTGGCGCTGAACTCTGCAGTGGCTTGCTCAGTTAGCTTTTTGCCCTGTTGGTAATCGAACCAGGCGGGGGCATTGAAAATTGCCTGGGACAAAGTTGCATTGTAGGTTCTGTCTTGAGTGGTTCCCGTTGACCTTAGAAAGAAGTCCACGATATCTGGTGGGGTAGCAAAACGATCTACAAGAGTTGAACCATTGTTGGAGTTATCCGTATGCACCCTTGCCGCCCGAACAGCGGCATTGACCTGTGGCAACAATGCCGCACGGAATTGATTCTTGGCCTCAATCCCTGCATGGTAGCCGGCGCGGTCTGCGGCGAGTTGCTGGTCGTTGTCCAGGGCCTGGGTATAGATATCCCACAGGGTATCGGCCTGGGCCTGGAGGGCGCCGAGGCCCAACAGGGCGGCGGCGAGCAGTGTCTTCAGTGGTCGCAACGGGCGCCCCTGTGGCTCTGGGCGATGACTTCTTTTCATGTGTCTCAACTTCCTGTGGCGGGTGCGGTCTTCAAGTGTCTTCAAGGTCCTCTTGGCGGCAGTCGAGTTTTGGATATCCGCTAGGTCCCTTGGCTCGGCGGTGCTGCCAGTCCCCCATCTACTGTCGCGAGAGTTTACCCGTGGCCAGCCTCATCGTCGAGGCGATGTTGTCGGCTTTTGTCGATATCTTCGTTAAACCGACGGGACTGTGCGTTTACCGGTCAGGCTGTGGCAACAGCGCAGCGGTATGGAACGGGTATGAGGGCCTATATTTCAATAGACGTGCCAGCCAAGTTTTTGGATGCGGCACAGGATGTACTGAAATAGGCAGAGGTCCTCGCACATGGAACCGGTGCGCAGCGTAGAGCCGATATACTGGCAGCGTGCCTGTCACGAATGTGATCTGTTATTGAGCGGAGATCTGGCTCCGCCCGGCCGGGCGCTGGTTTGTCCGCGCTGCCATTGCACCCTGCAACGGGGTACCAATCGGGGGATTTATCCCACCATCGCACTCAGCTTGACCGGACTGCTGCTGTTTGTGCCCTCTGCCAGCCTGCCGCTGCTGACATTCTCTTTATTCTCCCTTGGGGCTGAAAACACCCTGCTGAACGGGGTTGACGCCCTGTACCAGGGCGGCTTTATGTGGCTGTCGGCACTGGTTCTGTTTTGCAGTGTGCTGGCGCCATTGGCGAAGTTTTTGCTGTTGTTGTTTCTCTGTTGCGGTAGTGCCTGGGGGCTGCTCGACCGCCCGGTTGCCAATGCGGTGCGCTGGTATCAGCACATCAAAGACTGGGGCATGCTGGATGTGTATATGCTGGGCCTGTTGGTGGCGCTGGTGAAACTGCGGGATCTCGGCCAATTGGAAGTGGAGCCGGGACTCTACTGCTTTGGCGCCATGATGCTGGTAGCCAACCTGGCCTCCCTCAGTTTTGACCAGAACGCCATCTGGCAGCGCTTGGCACAGCGCCGCGCAGCCCGGAGGACAGGCAGATGAGCGTGCCCTACAAGGCCTTCAAGCAGGGGTTGACCAGCTGCCTCTGCTGTCACCAGCTGATTATTCTGCCGGCCGCTGGCCGCTGTCGTTGCCCCCGCTGTGGTGCGCGGGTCTATGGGCGCATTGACGGCAGCCTGATGTCCACCTGGGCATTGACGATCACCGGGGCACTGCTGTTGCTGCCGGCAAATATACTGCCGGTCATGACCGTGACTTATCTCGGTGCCGGCGAACCCAACACCATTATCAGCGGAGTCATGCAGCTGTATAACGCGGGCATGTGGGGTATTGCACTGGTTGTTTTTGCCGCCAGTATTGCTGTACCGGTGATGAAATTACTGGGTCTGGCCCTGCTCCTGGTGCAAATACAGCTGCGCATCCCCTTTGACCCGCTGCAGGCGATGAAAATCTACCGGGTGGTATCGGGCATAGGGCGCTGGTCTCTGCTGGACCTGTTTATCCTCTCGATTTTGGTGGCCCTGGTGGATATGGGATTTGTTGCCCAGGTAGATGCCGGTCCTGGCAGTACCGCGTTTGCCGCGGTGGTGGTTATCACCATGACCGCGGCGCGGACTTTTGATCCCCGCCTGATCTGGGATGCTCGTGATGGGGACCGGGGTAACACGGCTGTAGTGCCCCAGGCGGCACACAGGAGTGCCGCAGAAAATGGCTGATGCGCTGCCCCCGCCCAACAGTGCTAGCGCAGACGCACACCTGGGTGGCGGAGCCCAGCGGGGGCTGGTGCGCAGTGACAAGGGGCTGCCCCTGGTCTGGATCTTGCCGCTGGTGGCCGGACTGATTGCGGTCTGGCTCCTCTACCAGAACGTGTCCGAGGGGGACGTGCGGGCCAGCATTCTGTTTCTCTCCGGCGATGGCCTGGTGAAAGGGAAAACGGTGGTGAAATACTCCGGCGTGGATATCGGTGTTGTGCAGGAGGTGCGCCTGGTGCCGAATGCCAAAGCCCTGCACGGTGCCGATGGTGTTATGGCGGAGGTCAGTCTCAACCGCAGTGCGGAATATCTGCTTGTGGAAGGCACGAAATTCTGGGTGGTCAAGCCGGAACTGTCCATAACCGGCATCAGTGGCTTGGAGACCCTGCTCTCGGGTAATTACATCGCGGTCGAATCCGGAAGTGGTAAACGCAAGCGCAGCTTTGTGGCTCTGGATCGGCCGCCGGCTTTTATCCGTGGTGATGGCTTGCGCGTGATGCTCAAATCCCGTCGCCTGGGATCGCTCAGCCGGGGATCGCCGGTGTACTTTCGCCAATTGCGTGTTGGGCAGGTGGCGGATTACCGCCTGGACCGGGACGGCTCGGAAGTCAGCATAGAACTGTTTATACGCCGCGAATACGCTGATCTAGTACACCGGGGCAGCCGGTTCTGGAACAGCTCCGGTATTTCCATTGAGGGGGGGATCAGCGGAATCAATGTCACGCTCGAATCCCTCGCTGCCCTGTTTGCCGGAGGGGTCAGTTTTTATACCCCGGAGTCCCAGCGCCAGTCCCCCCTGGCGGTCAATGGTACAGAGTTCAAGCTGTATAAAAATTTTACTGCGGCAGATGCGGGGATTGCTGTCACGCTGAATTTTAACCGGGGTGTCAGTGTGACACCCGGCAATACCAAAGTCTATTACCAGGACATCCGGGTTGGGGAGGTCAGCGGTGCAAAAGCCAACAGCCGTATGAACGGGATGGAGGTCAAGGTACTGATGGACCCGGTGACGGATGATTTGCTCAGCGAAAACACCCGCTTTTGGTTGGCGCCACCCACATTCGATCTCAGCGGTGGCCTGAATAGCCTGATCAAGGGCAACCGCATCGAGGTGGATTTGCGCCGGGGGCAGCGTTCCCAGCGTATATTCTCCGCCAGCGCCTCGGCACCGCCCAGGGATCTCCGCACCCCGGGGCTGCATTTGCGTCTTACTGCGCGAAATCCCGGTTCCTTACAGCGCGGTGCCCCGGTCTATTTTCGCCGCATAGAAGTCGGCAAGGTCCAGGGCATGGAGCTGCATGGGAATGGTGAGGGGGTCGAGGTCTATGTGGTGATTGAACCCCGCTACGCGCACCTGGTGAAACAGGGGACGCGCTTTTGGAATATCAGTGGCCTGCGCGCCAGTGCCAGTTTGAGTGAAGGGGTGGAACTGGAGGCGGACTCCCTGATGTCGCTACTGCGTGGCGGGGTGGCCTTTGGTATTCGGCGCGAGGATCATGAAAAGGGTGTACAGGCAGTAAATGGCGATCAGTTCCCCCTCTACAGTAGCCGTGAGGCGGCATTGGAAGAGGGCATTGAAATTGATATCACGCTCCCCAGTGCGGAGGGGTTAAAAACGGGGACGCCACTGCGTTATAAAGGCGTTCAGGTGGGAGAAATCACCCGCTTGTATTTGGGTGGAGATCTGGAAGAGGTGCGGGTGCGTGCCAAACTGTATCAGCGCGGTGAAAGTTTTGCCCGTGCTGGTACGCGTATCTGGGTGGTGTCGCCGCAAATCGGTATCGGTAAAGTCGCGCACCTGGAAACGCTGGTGACCGGTCGCTACCTGGCCCTGGAGCCGGGTACGGGACCATCACAGACACAATTTTATGCGCAACTGGAAGCACCGCGAGCCGATCTCGCCGATACCATGCACCGGCCGGGGCTCACTGTCATACTGGATGCGGCCAAGCGCGGTTCCCTTGTGGCGGGCAGTCCCGTGTATTACCGTCAGGTCCAGGTGGGGGAAGTCACCGGGTTTGCTCTGGGCGAACAGGCGGATCGGGTTTATATCTATGTATATATTGAGCCACACTACCAGCCCTTGGTGCGCCAGCACACAGTATTTTGGAACGCCAGTGGCGTGGAAGTGAATTTTGGTCTCAGAAGTGGCCTCAATATCGATACGGAATCCGCCCAGGCCCTGTGGCGGGGTGGAATCGCCTTCGCCACGCCGGAACCGCCCTTTATGGGATTCGAGGTAGAATCCGGCAGCCATTTCCCACTGTACCCGCGGGCAGAGCCAGAATGGCATCGCTGGAGCCCCAAGATAACGTTGTACGATACCGCCGAGCCGGGAAAATAACTGAGCATGCCAAGGAGTATTTATGCGCCATAAAATCACAGGTCTATTCACGCTGCTACTACTGCTCGGGTGCCAGGAAATGCAGGTGGAGCATGCCAATACGGGAGCGCAGCCGGTGGCTTTTTCCACGTATAAATGGGGCGTGTCACCCCTGAGTGAGGTTCCTGACGTCTCGGCGCAGCTGGTGGAACTGGATGAGGAGATGCGCGATACGGTGGCGGCGCAACTGGAGCAGCGCGGTTACCGCAGGGTGGATGAGGACCAGTACGCGGATATGGTGGTGGATTATCAGGTTGCCCTGGTGGATGAGTTTTTTTCCGGGGATACCAGAGACCCCAGTTGGGACAAGCAGTTTGACAGCAACGCGCCCCAGGACGTTGTGGAGTTGCCACCCCTCACCGATGCGCCGCTGGTGGTGATGAGTGTGGGCATTGGTCCCCCGGGCGGGATCGTGATCTGGGGGGGCAGTGCCAGCGAAATATTGACGCGTCCAGATAGCGTTGAGCAACGCCAGCGTTTGATCAGCAAGGGGGTGAGCGAGCTGCTGCGGGACCTGCCGCCGGCCTATCAGTAACGCACGGCCCTACCTTTCTTGCAAAAATTTGATGCGCGTCGCGAATGCTTCTAAAACAGGCGTGTGAACTCAACGTCGTGGATGGGCCGATTGTGATGACGGAAAACAAGCGCCGTCGTGCCCGACGGTAACTTTTTTAGCGTTGCCCATGCCCCCGCCGCATCAGTTTGTCGTAGAGTTCGATATAGGCTGCCACGATAGACTGCTTGGAATAGCCCTTTGTATATACGTCCGAGGCGTTCTCAATCAGGCTTTGGCGCAGATCCGGGTTGTCCAGTACCGACTTGATTGCCCTGGCGAGGGCATCGGCATCGTCGATGGGGGTGAGCAGCCCACTCTTGCCATCGGTGATGACTTCGCCAGGGCCCTGGGAATCGGTGGCCACGATCGGGCAGTGGTGCGCCCAGGACTCCATAACGATAGAGCCCAGGCCCTCATGCCGTGACGGACACACAAACAGATCGGCAGTGCGCATTAAACGGGTGACATCCGTGCGCCAGCCCAGGAAACGTACCCGCGCGTCCAGGCCCAACTTGTGGCACAGGGCTTTGAGCTTTTTTTCCTCGGGGCCAGCACCGGCGAGCCACAGGGTGGCATTGGGGGTTTGTGTGAGCGCGTGCAATAGGACATCAAACCCCTTGTTGATATGCAGGCGCCCTGCGGCGAGGATCAAGGGTTTGTCTACCGGTGTATCGAAACTGTTGCGGGGCAGTGGTTTGGCCGGAGTTTCATCCGCGAAATTGGGAATGTGAAAAATACGATTCTCGGGAATGCCCCCGTTGATCATATGCTGGCAGATGCCCTTGCTGATCCCGATCCAGTAGTCTGCATGGCGATAGTACTTCAGATTGTAGTAGTGGCCGAGACGGCTGACCAATAGGTAGTTTTTGGCAGGGGGTGTAATGATGGTGGCCCGCCCCATCCAGGTCATGACAATATCCGGCTGCCAGTACGCAAGTGCCTCGCGATAAATTCGCCTGCCGAGAAAATCCAGCTTGCCGCCAAATTTAAACCCTTCGGTTTCAACCCCGTTATGGCGCAGTGCCTGTACGCGGTGGTCATGGTTGCGAATAAAGGCCTTTTGCGTAATTTCGTCGCGCAGATTCAGCCCGCTTGCCAGGCGCACAAAAAAATTTTCTGCACCACCATGCTCGGCACCGGCGAGGACCTGAGCCACTCGAATTGGCTGTTTACTCATAATTCCAACGTAGTTTGTGTGATTGGTCTAACGGTCTGCTATTTCAGCGTGCCGTCGAGGGTGATATCGCGGGCCCAGACATAATCATGGCTGAAGGGCTGCAGGCTTGTGGCTTCGACGATATATTGCGCGTAGAGCTTTGAGTTCATCTCGCTGTGGAAAAAGGCTCTGGCGCGCGCCGCCCAGGCCTGGCGCCTGGCGTCGTCATTGTGAAACCTGCGGATCTTCTCCAACAGGTCCTGCTCATCGGAGAAATAGACCACGCTCTCCGACGGCAGGAGTTCGTCAAAGTGCAATTGGTCACTGGTGAACGGCAGTATGCCATTGCCGGCCAGCTGTGCCATGCGCGCGGAGGAATACCAATAGTGGGTATCCTGGCGGTTAAGGTTCAACCCCATTTTTGTTTGCGACAATGCGCGATCATACTTGCGGCCCCAAACCGGCGGCTCGCCAAAGCTGCCGTAGGTTTTAAAATTCAGGGAATCCCCCAGGGCATCCCTGAGGTTTTTTACCAGCTGCAGGCGCTGGGTGAACTGGTTGCTGTTACTGCAAAACAGCAGGTCGATGGGCAGATCTGTGCGCTCGGCATTATTCAGGTTTTCGATCGAAGTCTCGACCGGGTTGGGCATGTGATAGAGACGCGCGCCAAAGCCCTCGAAGTGTTTCAGCTCCCGGCGCCCGGTGGAGACAAAAACTGCATCGACCACCTCGGCGCGGTATTTGATGCGTTCCACATTGCTGGGCACAAACAGCGGATCGTTGTTACAGTGTGCGATCAAGCACCTGGGCTGTTGCTTCCTGATGGCCACCAGGGTGTCATTGTCAATCATATCGCAGTGGCCGGCGATCACCAGGTCGGGCTCAAATGCCTCGACGGTTTCCAGCAGGCGCCGCCTGGCTCTGCGGACACCCAGGTCGCGGATGCTGAGTGGCGCTTCGAACGCGGCCACATCCCGGTCACTGAATACCTGCGTATTGTGATCGTTCTTGATCAGACCTAAAGTCAGCTTCTGCGCCCAGCTGACACGGGTGTTGCCGTAGCGTCGCAGCTGCTGGTAGGCAATATTGAGCACTCTCATGGCGGTGCACTCTCTAACAACTCGGGGAGACCGTGAATATGGCCGCTACAGCCAGGGGTTTCACGGTGGGCGCAGAGTATAGCAGCTGGTTCGGGACTATATAGCCCAGCGCCGCTGCCGTGCACAGCATCGGGATCGCATAGAGGGAAGGTGGCTAATGCAAAGAGACAGTAGTCAAGAGGAGTTGGCTCCGGAATTTTCCGCGGAGTCTGTGCAAGTGGTTTCCAGGGAAACCGTTTTTAAAGGTTTTTTTACCATGTTGCGCCTGCGACTGCGCCACCGCCTGTTCCGCGGTGGCTGGAGCCGTATCTTTGAGCGGGAGCTGTTTGTTCGCGGCCCCGCTGTGGGGGTGTTGCTCTATGACCCCGAGCGCGACCAGGTGGCACTGACCGAACAATTTCGCATCGGTGCACTGGCGCGCGCGGCGGGGCCCTGGTGTCTGGAAGTGGTGGCCGGTATGGTGGAGCAAGGCGAGGATCTTCAGGAAGTGGCGCGGCGCGAGGTAAGGGAAGAGGCGGGGTTGCAGGTACAGGAGTTGCATTTTATCCACAGTTATATGCCCAGCCCGGGTGGCAGCTCGGAACGACTGCATCTTTATTGCGCACTGGTGAGCTTGAGCGGGGCAGAGGGGTGCTTTGGCCTGCAACACGAGAATGAGGATATCCGCTTGCGGGTGTTTCAGGCGGACCGTCTGTTTGAGGCCATGGCGGGAGACTTTGCGCCTGGAGAGAGTCCCTTAGACAATGCGGCCACAATTATTTGCCTGCAGTGGCTGGCATTGCACCGAGACAAATTACGAGGGAGATGATATCTGCCTGACCGGTCACGCCAGATTGCACCCCTTCTTACCAGTGCAAAGGGTAAACTGAGATCTGAATCACGGCGGCGATAGAATCGGAGTGTTGATAATGACTCTATTGGGCGAGGCAGAAGCAAGGCAGCGCAAACAGGCAGGACTGTCATCAAAAGGCAATGGAAGGGCGGTGTATAAGGTCGACTTGCCGTCTTATCATGCAGATTGTGATGCTAACTATCTGCGCCTGGTCAGGTTGCTGCCGGGGCTGCCAGAGAAGCTGCTCTGGCGCTATCAGTTGCCCGGCGGCACCCTGATATTGAAACTCGCGGCGCACTCCAGGTACACAACGGAAGTGTCTCTTGGCGCGGAGGTAAACCTCGGAGAGTGCCGCTGGCTGGAACCGCCGAATTTAACGGTGCGTCTCTACCACGATGCGCGCATGGCGGAGGTGATCACAGCCAATGGCTGCGGGCCACTGGGTGGTAAAGGCGCTGATGCCATTTATCCCAATCCCCGTATGCAACGGGCAGATGAGAGACCGCAAACCAACCGCTTTCTCGGAGAGTGGTTGGACTACTGTCTCGCAAATGCCAGCGCAGAATTTGATTTGGTGCTGGATGGCCGAAGATTTTGATTCTGCAGTAGAACACATGGATGTGTATACAAGGTGAGTAAGTGATTCGCGAGTACCATACGCCTCCCCCCCATGGGGTGGCTTCACACCGTCTGATTCAGATTACCGATCCACATATCGGCAGCAGGCCGGATTACCAACTGTTGGGCCTGGATACCGGCTATTCACTCAATGAGGTATTGTCCGCCGTAATGGCTACCCAGCCCCGCGCAGAGGCTCTGGTTGTTACTGGAGATGTCAGTGCCAACGGCTCAGAGGCCTCTTACTGTCGTTTTTTGCAAAAAATCCGTGCTTTACCCATTCCCTGGTACTGGCTTCCCGGCAATCACGATGCTGGTGCGCGTATGAAGCGGTTGGCTCCAAACCGCAGCACCGAACAGATCGCCCTGGGCAACTGGCGGTTGTTATTTCTGGATACCAGTGTAGAGGGCCAGATTTGCGGTGGCCTGAGTGAAGCGCAATTGGAGCGCCTGCAATTTTTATTGTGGAAGAGTCGCGCTTATCCGGTCATGATCATGATGCATCACCAGCCGGTTCCCGTGGGCAGTAACTGGATCGATGGCCATATGCTGAGGGAGGGATGTGAGCAACTGTTGCTTATGGTGGAGGGCGCTGCCCAGGTAAAGGCCCTGGTCTGGGGCCATGTACATCAGCAGTTCGACGGCAGCCTCGGGCCGATCGGCCTGCACGCAACGCCTTCCACTTCGGTGCAGTTCACCCCCGGTAGCGGGCCTTTCGCGGTGGATGACCAAATGCCGGGCTATCGCTGGTTTGAACTGCGCGACGATGGCACTTACACCACGGGTGTGGAGCGTGTGGCTATCTCCAAATATTTTGTGGACCTCGCCTCTTCCGGTTACTGACAGGCTCAATCCTGTGCGGCAAACCAGCGGCCTCGCTTTTACCTTTCCCCAGCCAGGTCTGAAAGAAAAAACCCTTCTTAACGGACTTGCCTCTATCTTTCCACGCCGTCCATCGTACAATGGAATTGCCCTGTGAAAAGCCTCGGCCTGTTCAATGGTACAGGGAATGACCGCTGAAAGCCTGTACCGGTGTACGCCGGCAAAGCGGATGAATAATCCGGCACTGGCTTTTTCTTTTGGTGACTGCAGGCTTTGTGCAAGGGCGCTCATCTCCGGATAGATTCCATCGTAATGATAGGGGTGTAAGCATGTACAAAGTATTTTCATGGTCACTGCTGAGCGCCGTATGGCTGCTCCCGGCCTGCAGCCATCAATCCACTCCGCCAAGTGACACCGTCGCACCGGCAGCTCAATCGGCTCAGGCGGGTAGCGACGGCCTGGAACCGCGCGACAGTCACCTGGATGCCGTGTCAGCGGCTTTTGCCCTGGATCTCAGTGGTGCCAAAGTTTATGTCGCGCCAGTACAAATTGACTACACGAAACGGTTTTCCACACTGCCGCGCAGTCATTACCGCGAAAAGGACTACGAACTTGATACAGGCGACCTGCAGCGCTTGAATGAACTGCTGGCGCAGACCTTTGCCGACAAATTCCTCAGTGCGCGCAACGGCGAACTGGTGCTGGACCAGGCGGAGGCCGATTATACCCTGGCCCTGTCTCTGGATAATTTCTCCCTGGCGGCACCGCTGGACCCGTCCCCCTGGACCTGGCGGGTCTATACGGAACAGAGCGCCTACGGGGTACTGGTGGGCACCCTGTTTGACCGCCAGGGCAATGTGGTGATGCGTTTCAGGGACCGCCGGGATATCGGTGAAAACCCCGGTTCCCTGAGATCCGGCGGGCGCCTGGAACGTTTTACCAGTATCACTTTCTGGTCTGATATGCGTGTGGATATGCGCCGGGCCTTCGCCAGCCTGGATAAATCCCTGCTGTAACCGGCGCAGCGCGGATACCAGAATTGTGGGGTCTCTGCCCCCACAGATTGCCTGGGGCGCTATAATCGCCGTCTATGCAAACACAAGATTTCCACAGAAGGCCGCTGCTTATTTACCTGCACGGCTTTCTGTCGTCACCCCAGTCTTTCAAGTGTCAATTGATGCGTGAAAGACTCGCAGCCAATAATCCGCACATCGTATTCTGTGCGCCGCAAATCCCCCCCTATCCGTCCATCGCCCGGCAGTCACTGGTCGCTCTGCTGGAGGGCTTTTTGCAGTCAGGCGACTGCGGCCCGGTTGGGCTGCTGGGCAGTTCCATGGGGGGGTTCTGGTGCACCTACCTCGGTGAGCGCTTACACTTGCCGGCAGTGCTTATCAATCCTGCGGTGCGACCTTCCCGGTTTATGCCCGCCTATGTAGGGCAGGTATTGCGCCCCTACAACGGCGGGCCGCAGGAGTATCGCCTGACCGAGTCAGACGTTGCTACTATGGGCCGATTGGAAGCTGAGCTTGCCCAGCCCCTGCGCAGCCGCTATTGGCTGTTGGCCCAGCGGGGCGATGAGACACTGGATTGCTGCGATGCCGAAGATTTTTACCGGAACCAGCGCCAGACTGTCGAGGAAGGTGGTGACCACGGTTTTCAGGGCTTCGCCCGTTATTGCGATCCCATTGTCGAATTTCTATTTAACCAGCAGTAAAAAATCAAACAGTTATGGCCAATTATTCCGCCGAAGATATCGAGGTACTCACGGGGCTCGACCCGGTGCGCAAACGACCGGGCATGTACACCGACACCGCACGCCCCAATCACCTGGCCCAGGAAGTCATTGACAACAGTGTCGATGAGGCCCTCGCCGGGCACGCGAAAAAAATCGAAGTGGTGCTGCACAAGGACCAGTCACTCACAGTGAGTGATAACGGTCGCGGCATGCCTGTGGATATCCACCCGGAACAGGGCCGACCCGGTGTGGAGGTGATCCTTTCCACGCTGCACGCCGGGGGCAAGTTCTCCAATAAAAACTACCAGTTCTCCGGTGGCCTGCACGGCGTGGGTGTGTCGGTGGTCAACGCGCTGTCGAAAGTACTGGAAGTGACTATCCAGCGCGGTGGCAAGGTGCACCGCATTGGCTTTCAAGACGGGGAAAAGGCCTCCGATCTGGAAGTGATAGGCGACTGCCCCAAACGCACCACGGGTACCAGCGTACGTTTTTTGCCCGACCTAAAGTACTTTGACTCCGCCAAATTTTCGGTACCGCGTCTGCGCCACCTGTTGCGCGCCAAAGCGGTCCTCTGCCCCGGCCTCACAGTAACCTTTATCAACGAACAGCACGGTGAGTCTGACGAATGGTACTATGAGGATGGCCTCAAGGATTATCTTGCCGCAGCCAACCAGGGGTGGGAATTGCTACCGGCAGAGCCCTTTGTGGGCAGCTTTGTTGCCACTGCAGAGGCTGTGGACTGGGCGGTGCAATGGTTACCGGAAGGTGGCGAGATCATTGCCGAATCCTATGTCAACCTGATTCCCACTGCCCAGGGCGGAACGCATGTGAATGGGTTGCGCGCGGGGTTGCTGGATGCCATGCGGGAATACTGTGAAATCCGCAACCTGCTGCCCCGTGGTATTAAACTGGGCCCGGAGGATATCTGGGGCCAGTGCTCCTACGTACTCTCCGCGAAACTTGCCGATCCACAATTTACCGGTCAGACCAAAGAACGCCTGTCCTCCCGCGAGGCCACGGCCTTTATTTCCGGAGTGGCCAAGGATGCCTTTAGCCTGTGGTTGAACCAGCACACGGAAGCGGGGGACAAACTCGCCGAACTGTGTATCGGCAATGCGCAAAAACGCATGCGCTCGGCAAAAAAAGTCGCGCGCAAGAAAGTGACCCAAGGCCCTGCACTACCCGGCAAACTGGCTGACTGCGCCAGCGCGGATACTTCCCGCTCCGAACTCTTCCTGGTGGAAGGGGACTCCGCTGGCGGCTCGGCCAAACAGGCGCGGGACCGGGAATTCCAGGCCATCATGCCTTTGCGCGGCAAAATCCTCAACACCTGGGAAGTGGATTCCGGCGAGATCCTCGGCAGCCAGGAGGTGCATGATATTGCGGTGGCCCTCGGTGTCGATCCCGGCAGCGGTAACCTGGAAGGCTTGCGTTACAATAAAATCTGCATCCTTGCCGATGCGGATTCAGACGGACTGCATATCGCCACCTTGCTGTGCGCACTGTTCCTGCGGCATTTCCGCCAACTGGTAGCCAATGGCCACGTCCATGTGGCCATGCCGCCCCTGTTTCGCATCGATATTGGCAAGGATGTCTACTACGCCCTGGATGAATCGGAAAAGCAGGGCATTCTCGATCGCATCAGCGCGGAAAAGAAAAAGGGCAAGATCCAGGTGACCCGTTTCAAGGGCCTGGGGGAAATGAACCCCCTGCAACTGCGTGAGACCACCATGGACCCCAATACCCGCCGCCTGGTACAGCTGTATATCGATGCCGGTGATGACAGCAATCAGCTACTGGATATGCTCCTGGCCAAAAAGCGCGCGGGAGATCGCAAGCAGTGGCTGGAGAGCAAAGGAAATCTTGCGGAGGTTGGGTGAGCTATACATTGTGGGAAAAGTGTAAAACTTTATAGGACTATTCTAAAAATTTTGTAGGAAAAGCGATAAAAAGCATGGCAATAGAGCACGGAAGTTCAGGATAGAGGTCGAAATGCACATTCCGATCTGCAAGCTTAAAATCCGCTGTTAAGCATAGTGTTCGGTTTCCGCCAATTAAAGCGGGCAGCGAAAAATCTGTAGTAGTCTGCCAAAACCGGACACCATTTCAGGTGGTAAAGTCGCCACCTGAGACAGAGCTGTTGAATGAGTAGACAATGTCGTTCTCTCTCCCTGGAGTTCAGACGGGATGCTGCCCCTCTAGTCGTCGATCAAGGTTATTCAGTATCTGAGGCCGACCGTTCACTGGATGTGGGTACCACCGCCATGCGTCGATGGGTGAGGCAGCTTGAAGCTGAGCATGGCGGGAAGACGCCTGCAAGCAAGGCACTTACCCCAGAGCAGCGAAAGATCCTGGCGCTTGAAGCCCGAATCAACCGTCTGAAACCGGAGAAAGAGAGACGAAAAAAGGCTGCCGCGCTCTTGGTGCCCGACGAGATGAATCGTACACGCGGATAGACCGATTTAGTCAGCAGGAGGCCGTGGAACTGCTCTGTGAAACATTTGAATTGCCTTGAGGATGCTACTGCGAATATAAGAACAGAAAGGCCTGTATGCATAAGTCCAGGGTTCAACTCCGTGCCAAGCTCAACGAGATCTTGAAGTGTAATCGTAGTGCCTCGGGCAGCCGAACAATCGTGCGGTTACTCAACAATCAGTCCCTGCCATCGGGGGCTGATTGTCAGGACAGGGGCAGGCGGTTTTTGTCTGGCAAAGGCGAACATTCCAAATGTGGCCAATGGCAACCAGGCCGGTACCAATCACTGTCAGTACTTTTTCGCCCATTTCTCCGATGGTCTCTTCACCGAGTACTACAGCCGTGACAAGCAGTGTGAGACCGATGGACCCCAGAGCCAGCAGCTCGTAACGCTTGTGCTGTCTACACCCGAGGGTCAGTGCAAAAATACTGGTGGGCAGCACGGCGGCTACCAGCCAGGTATGGAAGGCCTCGCTGCCCAAGTTCAATGCCGCCACTGCGGGGAGCAGCGCGAATACCAAGGGTAGGGCCAGACAGTGGATGGCGCACATCAGGGATATTCCGATGGCGGTCCTGTCTGTTACACCCTGGGTTTTCGTAAGTAGTTGCTTGTTAATCATACGCACAGGTTGAAAAAAAGACCCCTCGGCATTGACAACTTGCTCGCTGAGGGGCCGTATAGGAAAGAGTGGTCGGTTTACAAGTATCCTGCCATCACACTGCCTCAGAACATGCTGCGCACACCAAGGCTGAAGTTACGCCCTGGCAGAGGTGCGCGGTCCTTCAAGAAGGAGGTGTGCACGCGGGCTTCTTCGTCCGTCAGGTTGCTGCCTTTCAGGAAAAAGGTCATATCCCCGAAACTGCTCGGGAGGGCATAGCCCAGTTCTGCTTCCAGGAGAGAGTAGCCATCGGTGGAGGTTTCCAGTTCAGCGGTATCCTTCTGGTCGAAATAATGCGCCATGCCGAAACCGGCCTGCCAGGCTTTGTTTGCGTAATTCAGACGGCCCCCGATGCGTACAGGCGGCGTGCGGGGCAAGTTACCTCCGTCCCGCAGTTTCGCGCGAATGCTGTCGCCCCACAGATCGAGGGTGAAATGTTCGGACAGACGCCAGGCGAATTGCGCCTCCAAACCATAGAGCACAGTATCGGCCTGCTCGAACACATAGACAGGCAGTGCGCCGTGGTCGTGTTCATGTTCGCCTTCATGACCGGCTTCTTCGCCCTCTTCGTGATCGTGGCCTGTGATAGCTTCACTGTCTAAGCCGATGTTGCGCTCGTAATAGGAATTATCGATCTGGTTGTAAAACAGGTTGATTGCCCAACCGATATCTCCGGCGTGCTTGCGCAAACTCAGGTCGATATTGTTGGACACTTCCTCATTCACATCACCGTTGTAGTGGAAGTGCGGATCATCCGACTCGTGCAGTCGGAACAGCGCGCCAACCTCAAAACTACCGGTACCGATATGAGGGCCGAAGGAGAACAGTTCCGCAGAACTGGGTGCCCGCTGTGCGTGCGTCACGGAAACCCCCGCGTTGTAAGCGGCTGCAAAATCCCAGACCACACCGGCCGAGGCGCTGTATGGAGTGAAGTCCAGTTCTTTAAACACAAGGAGTTCTTCCTGGTGTTCTCCCCCCTCTTCTGAGGCCTCGTGTTCTTCCTCTTCCCACGCAATGGGATCGGCATTGATGGTCACTTTTTCGATGCGTGCGCCCAGCTGCCAAAGCAGGTCACCGGTTTGCTTTTCCTGCAGCAGGCCGATAGCAAAGCTGTCGGTGCGGCTCGGCGGAGTAAATGCCTCTTCGCCTACAGCGGCAAAGTCCGTCTTTTTACCTTCCAGGGAAACTGCACCTCGCCAGCCGGCTATCTCCTCAAGCAGGAGGTCGGTGCGGACCTGCAGTGTTTCATTGGTGAACACGGTGCCAGATGCGCCGTTTTCCAGTTCCACATGTTCGTAATCGGTGTAGCCGATACGGGTGTTGAGACCGTTCAACCAAGCGCTTTCCAGCTGAAGTTCACTGATCAATTGCCAGCGGTCTTGCTTGAGGTCTGAGAGCACCGATGCTTCTTCGAACTCGTCGTGCTCATCTGCCACCCGTGCGTCATCATGGTGTTCCCCTGCATGACCGTGGTCATGGCTGTGACCGGGAATGCCGTTGAGCCGCTCCAGGCGTCCATAGGAAAGACCAATATAACCGTTGTCCAACAGCCAGCTGCCGCCGAGGTTGAAGCCCTGGCTCTCTGAGGCGCTGTTTTCCAGAATGCCTTCAGAGTGTTCCTCAGGTTCTTCGTCCTGATCGGCATCGGCCATCTGTTCGGCAGGTCCGGGGATCTCGTAATTATCTCCGTTACGTGAAAAACCATCGACGTGAAAAGCGAATCTCTCAGTGCCGTCGGTGTAAGTGAAAGAGGTTTCATTTTCTTCGTTGACGGAGTTGTAGGCAGCGGCAAACGCGCCCCTGCGTTCGCTGGAGGAGGGTACCCGGTCATCAACCACATTGATGACCCCACCGATCGCGCCAGAACCGTAAAACAGGGTTGCCGGTCCGCGTAGAATCTCAATCTGTTCTGCGGTCATGGCTTCTGTGGCTACGACATGGTCGGGACCAACCCGGGAGGCGTCACTCACGTCCAGGCCGTTCTGGGCGATCAACACACGGGGGCCGTTGAGTCCGCGAACAATAGGGCTGCTGGCTACGGGCCCGAAGTAACTCGAGTGCACGCCCACTGCATCTTTGAGGGTTTCCCCAAGGGTGGATGACTGCTTGCGACGGAGATTGTCGCCTGCCAGTACGCTGACAGGCTGAGCCGATTCCATGGCCGATGCGTGCAGAGGGGTGGCGGTAACATCGATTTGCTCGATCATTGTCCGATGCAGGGTGACCCTCAGCAGTTCACTGCCGGTCGCATCTAGTCGCACTGTTTCGTGGCTGAAGCCGGGCGCTTTGATATGGAGGTTTGTTGCGTTGCTGTCAGCGGTATTGAGGGTAAAGCGCCCGTCCGCATCCGTTTTGGTTTGTACGCGGCTTCCCGCGACAGAGACGCTGGCGTCGCTAATTGGCTGGCCTGCTGTGTCAGTGATTTGACCGGATACCCCATACGTCACATTGGACAGTGCCATCAAGGCAAGCGCGATTGTTGTGTGTTTCATTGCTCGATTGTTGCAGTGTATTTGGTGGTGAATCGTTGTGCAGACACCATGGAATGCGTTGCTTAGTCAGTGGATGAAAAATCCAGAGTGAGAAGCAGCCGCTGTTCACCGACTGCCAACGCAGGCGAGCGGTGTACGCACCCCGCGCCGAGGTTGTCTTGCCAGAGTTCCCCCTTGCACAGGGCCACGTGGCCGCTGGCAATCGTTTGTACTGGCTGCGTGCGCCGGTACAGGCCGCTGTCTTCATCGCTCAGCCCGCCACTGCCGGCGCCCAGCTTGCTGTGGTCTACCGAGTCGTGGGGAAGCCACTCCGTGCCCGGGCCCACATAGGTGGTGATTAACCGGCACGGCACCCGGTCTACGTGAAACCTGGGACACATGGCACTCTTGAGCGTAGTGAGCCTCAGTCCGACCGCACTGAGTTCAAACAGGCAGCTGAACATGTCGACCAGTCGCTGAATGTCCGCCTTCAGGTGAGGGCATTCGGCAAGGCTTGGCAATGTCTCTTCAAGGCGGTCAATTTTTGCACTCGGCACTATCAGGCGCTCGCTGGTGAATCTGTTCAGGTCCAGCAGCTTTTTGATATCGGCTACTAGCTCGGGCGCTGTTTGGCGCTGCCAAACGGCCATATTGACCTCGGTCTGGTAGATATCGGCGAGGATATCCGCGCTGTCCCCTGCCATAGGCCGCCGGGTAACGGCTGCAGGTTCTGGAGCGATGGTGGCCACAGATACTGCGTTCATGGACGATTCTGCTTCATGGGTTCGGTTTGTTCTCTGCCAGGGCCCGGATACTTGAAGCGGGCAGTTGCAATAGGTAGCTATGATATAACATATCGTCACCGGCATTGCCAGTAACAGCAACTGGTCTTTCGCTGCCGCCCTATGAATCGGGGTGTCAGGGTAGGGATGCCCGGTAATGGCCTTTCAAGACCCTGCACAGAGAAATTCGGCAGAGTAACAAAAGTGGATATTGCAAAAATCAGGGATATTGACCCACAGCCTTCATGCTGTGCGGGCACACGACAGCTTCCCTATCCAGCAATGGCGCCATGGCAAAAGCGGCTTGGGGATCTTCCGCAAAACTTCTTTAGCTTGGTAGCTGTCAATGGGGGAGAGGTCGCAGGGCAGATTGGCATGGAAGTGTTTTCAAATCCAAGGCGAAAACAGCTTTCAAATAGGAGCATGGCGGTCAGCGAAGAGCATCAACCGTGTGGGATTCGTTGTGTAGAACGGGCGCTGTATACCGACAACCAGCAAGCGATAGTGCTATACAAAAAAGGGTTTCAAAATAGCGGGAACCGCATAGCAATATGGGTTTAGAGATGGTGAGTACGCGGATGTGCATTTCATGGCCAAGGTGGTCTAGAGTCATTCCCCTTACCAACCGCAGGCACAATGCGCCAGCCCTTCGTACTGACGGGGCCTCTTACTTTGGTCGCAGTTTGTGCAATCCACGCCCGAGGCAAGTTTCTCTGCTGCGGGGGTTAGTGCGTTAACGGTGACAACCGCTGTCATCAGGGAAGGAAGGTAAAATGGTTTCGCCAGTCGGTGGAAAAACGGGTTTTAGTGTCGCCTAAAGCTTCAACTCGATTGAATTCCCTGCAAAAAGCGCATACCGTAGATCTGTTACCCTGGCGCCTAGCCGTCTCAATGGCGCAAGACCTCAGCGGCACAAGAAAAGAATAATAAAATAAACAGATAAACCATATCGCAACGATCATTACTTACCCCCGCGAGTCGCCCCATAACGGCAGCGCTCGCGGGAAATTCATATGCAAAACATTCAAATAAAAAAGGCCGCATCATGACCGCGTAAATGAGAGAAAAACGCCACCCCCCGGTGCTACCAACACCAAGGGATGGCTAACCCCAATAGATAAGAGAACTATCTAGCGAGGCTGTCTTGAATGATACGCCATACACTCGTTCGTCTTCAATAAAGGTCTCCCTGAAGGCGCGTATTCCGGGTCACTCCTGCCCCCGGCGGCGGAGTGTGCTGTGGCGTTGCGTGATGATTGGTGTGGTCTTTTACTTCAGCCGCGCACCGCCTTTCTGGCTGCGCATCCTGCACATTGCACTTTGCTTTTTTCACTCAAGGATCACGCCTGCGGCGGGAGAAACCGCACAAAGCGCTGTGCTTTTTCGGCACCTTTCCGCCACAGGCAACTCAAGGAGCCCATAAAAATGCCTATATTACCCTGTCGATTATTTCAGCCAGTGGAGTTGGGGGATTATTTTACCTTCACGCTGGTCGCCATCAAAGAGAACGCCGTAGACCTGCATATTGCGCCCGGCAGGGGCAATCGGGTGACGCAGGCCGTGCGTCTCCTGCAATGGTTGGATGAGACCTGGACGCTGGACGAAGCCCGTGCGCCGGAGGAGGGCCCAATCGATCAGCCCCCAGCCATCATCAGGCCATTTAAGCCGCGACCGCATAAAAAGACATTGTGCAGAATAATAGAGCGGACGCCTCGAAAGCCGGTGCAGCCATAAGCAGCACCGCCAGCGCTTACCTGCCTGTGCTGTCACTGCGGGGGAGGTAAGCGCATTTGATTCAGGTGGCAATACATCAGGCCATATGACAGCTGCGAAGGTCGCAATCATTTGGGCATCTGCCATGTGCGTTTTAGCGAGCGGCCCCGCGGCCACCTGCATAATGGCGGACATTTCCGGGACTCACCGCCCAGCGGGCCAGCCTGCCTCCACCAGCAGTCGATAAGGCAATCTCTTATAGCAACCAGCGGTTTCCATGACCACGCTCTTCACGTTGCACCCGCGGATCGCCCTCATCCATTTGCCGATACCGGTTTTGGTATTCTCAATCTGCCAGTACCGGTCCCGTCCGTGGATGTAGATACCAGGAGTGCCTTTCCAGCATTTACGTCGATATTTACCCTTACTGCATTCGGGCTCGTGAGGACCGTGCCACTGTTCGGGTAATACATAAGGTTAACCTCAGAAAATATTACATCTGAGCTTTAACTAAGCGAAGCCATCACGATAGAGCGGGTACTCTTATAAATTACGTATTAACCATCCAGTGCCAGTGTGGCAAAGAGATTTCAGCGATGTTTATAGTTTTACCTGTTGATTGCTAGCTTCAAGGATCAATTTTGGCAACACTGAATCGATCAGCTATTCGCAGTGCAATGTAATATCCTGTGCAAGCCATTAATCCCATCATTCCAACTGCAAGATAGGATCGCACAAAATGCGGTATTGCCATTTCTACCGCAATCAGATGGCTGAAATAAATACCGACCAGCATAGCCAGTAACGCAGATCCGTGTACGAACAGGTGGGTACGCCAACCCTTGTTACGGGCAAGGCATTGCGGTAAAAACGGGCAGGCACACAAGCATGCCTAAGCATCACAGCAGTCATCCGATTTAATAGCGCTGCGTTCAAACTGATGCTGTGCATTTTAATATCGGTTTGGGGTACAGAAAAATACTGGTCGAGCTTATAGCCAATCAGCATGCCGATTCCACCGTAGAGAATATTTGCCCAGAATAAAGTAACCAGAAAGTGGGAAAGCGTGTGCTTTTGCACTTGGTAGAGCAGACTCCAAATAATGATTAATGCACCTGCCAGTAACAGGTCCTGAGTCAGGGAAGGCGCATTCAAAAAATTGACCAGAAGAAATTGAAGTGCCAAAATTCCCACAATGCCACGATCATTGAAAAAGAGAAAATGTTTCTAAAAATACTCAGCTATGGACATAGATGATAGTTAGGCAGTGTCATATTTTCGGCTCGCAGGGTCTTCGATTCTCTTCTCCTTCTGCTTATTGAATTCTTCACTTTTTGATTTCAGAAAGATCCTTCACTACTCTTACATGTTGCATCATGCCACCATCTTCGTGATAGAGCAGATGGCAATGCAGGGGGTATTTTCCGGTAAAATCTTTAAATCGTGTACGGAATTTTACATGCCCGTGCGGCGGCACCTGAAAAGTATCACACCAAAACGGCAGCTTCAGAGTATGATGCATGGGGTCTTCGCCTACCACCTCAATCACATAATATGGATTAACATGAATGTGTATGGGATGAGGAAATTCACTCTCATTCACCAGCGTCCACTCTTCCACTGCATCCAGTTCCACATAGTGATTAACCACGCTACAACCACCAAATGGTGCGTGATCAATGCTGACGTTCAAGCCGCGAAAATACTTTTCCGGGTCATCTAAGGTGTTGGCCTGTAAGGTCAATTTCCGCGTATTGGTGATTTCATCATCGGTGATGGGGTTGAGGAAATCAGTTTTAAAACGCTTGGGGAAGGGCGGTGGTACACAGCGTGCCGGGGGTTGGCTGGGTGCGTAAATTGCGGTACCAATTTCCTTGCCCTGATCAATTGCAATAACAAATAAGGGGCTGTTATTGTGGTATTTATAGTGCGGCATTTGCTGGAATTCAATGGCATTATTGTAAATATAAAAGTGTGCTCCGGGTGTTGCAGCTTCACTGATTTTGAGGAATAAAGAAGCGCGGTTGGCGGGACCCAGACTGACGCCATCCTGTAAATGGTAATCATCCGTCGGATTGCCATCATAACCATAAATGTACATTTGCGCGAACCACGGACAATCTATGTCGATAGATGAACGGGTTGTTGCATTGACTAAGCGCAGATTCAACAGTTCTCCAACCGTGACATGTATGATTGGGCAGTATTGGCCGTTTACGGTGATACAGTATTCACTATCGGGAAACTTCGCGACCTGATGTTGATCTTCGACTTTGCCTTCGTCATCAACGGCAATGTTTTGGAATACAAGCACATATTCCTTTACGCCCATAGCCTCGAGTTCATCATCAAACTCACCGCGCACGATTAGGGCGCCGGCCATGCCGCTCCCCACTTGTAAAGCCACAGAACCGTGTTTGTGTGGATGATACCAGTAAAGGCCAGGGGGGTGATTTGCAGGTATATCGTACTCATAGGTGAAACTTTCACCCGGTGGAATTTTCATGCAAACATTATCACCTGGGGATTCCGGTGAGACGTGAAGACCATGCGTATGCAGATTATAGGTGTTAAATTCGTGGGGAAAATTAATCATGTTGGAATCGACCGGATTCTGCTCCGGCGGTAACTTGTTATTTGTCTGAATGGTGAGGTGGGTGCCAGGACGGATTTCGATTGTCGGTCCGGTGAGTGTGAAGCCGGCTTCGCGGGTAATCGCAGAGGAGAATACACGTGTCCAGACCCGTGTATCGTGTTTTTTATAGAAACTGAAAACGTTATTTTCTTCGTACTGCACATCCAACTCTACGCGTAGGTTGGTATCATCCTTATTCATCGAATACGCTGGTGGGTTTACCAGCGGCTCGAGAAAGGAGATGTTGGTGCGATTGCTCATAGTATCATTCCGAGTATTTGTGCTGAAGGTGCACGACAGTCAAGCCTTTAGTACAGAAAGATAAGTGACTTTGTGTAGAAAATACAGTCTTGAACGAGGCATCCCAATCGTTGCGAGATCCGAGCTGTCCGCAACCTGTTCAGAGAGTGAATTGAGTGTAGACCATTGTTTACTAGCCTAATGATGCCAACACACCAAAACCTATACACATGATTTCTTGTAGAATGGTGGAAACTATTCCAAAGTACAATGATTGAATATTATTGAAGTTCCTGGTGCCAGCATCACATGGTAACAACAAATATCCAAATGATAGGTTCCTATTGTCATGATCCGCTACGTTGAGAATGGCGTCGAGGACTTGCAGGACAGCTATTTTGAAGCTGTTAGGCGGAATCGGCTGCAAGCCCTCTACAATAGGTTGTACGGTGAGTTCTGTCCTGCAATTAGCAGGTGTTAGGATCAACAGATCCTAAGAGGATACCCTGTCGGTTAGGCCATCTGTCATAGGGGATCCAACAGTATGCAACAAGCTTTTTTTCCATAAATCGATCAGGAATATGCCCAGCAGAAGGCCCCCAACGGCGAAGACTATATCACCGGGAACACGCATCCATACCAGCCCTTCCACCAGTGGACTATGGATGATTTCAGGGGAGCGAGCGTACCAGTAGCCATGCTCCAGTACTGAAAAGAACTGGGTAAGACCAATGGGTAACAGCGACATAAATACCATGGCAGCAAGACCCAGGTTCAGCGCCCAGAATGCACCTTTCAGGTATTTATCGCCCCAGGCTAAATTGCTGCTGAGACCGCGCAGGCAGAAGAGCATCAAACCAATACCTAACATACCATAGACGCCCATCAAGGCTGCGTGGCTGTGGGTTGCGGTTGTATTCAGGCCTTGAACAAAGTAAAGAGAGATGGGCGGATTAATCAAAAATCCCAGTATGCCCGCGCCAACCAGATTCCACAGGGCCGTGGCAACGAAGAACAGAATGGCCCATTTGTAACGCACCATCCAGGGAGCGGCATTATGTAAGCGATAACTTTGCATAGCCTCGAAGCCAATAAGTGCCAGGGGAACGACTTCCAGCGCCGAGAAGATTGCTCCCCAGGCTATAACCGAGGTTGGTACACCGGAAAAATAAATATGATGCAATGTACCAATAAGGCCACCACTCAAAAAGATCACAGTGGCAGACAGTACGGCGCCATTGGCGCTGCAGGCACGAATCAAGCCCAGTCGCACCAGCATAAGTGCAATCACCGAGGTGGCAAAAGTTTCAAAGAAGCTTTCAACCCACAAGTGAACAACCCACCAGCGCCAGTATTCAGCAACAGCGAGATTTGAGTGCTTGCCGATAAACAGACCTGCAGCGTAAAAAAGCCCGATAGCTACACAAGAGCTATAAAGGACCCATATCACCGGTCTTATTTCTGCCTGTTTAGTGAACGCAGGCTTTATGGCGGCTGTTACCAGCAGCAACCAGATTACCAAGCCTGCAAGCAGTGAAACCTGCCATAGTCGGCCTAGATCAACGTATTCATAGCCCTGGTGTCCGAGCAGATAATTCATGTCCAGATCAAAGTACTGCTGTATGCCCAGCCATTCACCACCCATGGAACCAAAAATGACCACTACCAGGGCTACCCAGAGCAGATTTACGCCTATGCGCTGGTATTTGGGTTCATATCCAGAAAGCGCCGGAGCGATATACAGACCCGTGCCCAGCCAGGTTGTGGCAATCCAAAATACGGCCAGTTGGGTGTGCCAGGTGCGTACGACCGAATAGGGGAGAAGCTCAGATAGGGGGATACCATAGAAATTCTGCCCTTCCACGGCATAGTGTGCAGTAATACCACCGAGAAAGATCTGAAGCAGGAAGAGTGCAATTGCAGTGACAAAGTACTTGGCAACTGCTTTCTGTGATTGGGTTGGTTTGGTAAAAAACAAGGGGTCCTGTTCGTCGGGCTTGGGCAGGGGGTCATGCCGGCCACTGGCATGATGCCATACTAACGCGCCTATACCGGCTATCAGAGTGATAATACTTAAAATCGACCAAACGATATTGCTCGCGGTGGGTGTGTTACCAAGCTGTGGATCAAACGGCCAGTTGTTGGTATAGGTATGTCCCAGACCGGGTCGTTCGCTAATGGCTGCCCACGCGCCCCAGAAAAGAAATGCAATGAGCTTTTCACGGCGTTCCTGTGAAGGCAGCGTGTCTTCCTTCATGGCGTACTGCTCGCGCAATTCAGCCAGCCTTGGATCATTGCCAAAAAGAGCAATATAGTGCTGGCTCACTCTCTCAATAGCCTGAATACGTGTCGCTGAGAGAGGTACTACCGCTTTGCCGCCTGCGGATACAACCGCAGTATTGTGACGCATATCATCGCGTAGGCTCACTTCCAGTCCCGCTTGAATCTCTGGGGTAAGATTGGCAAAATCCTTACCGTATCGTTGCTGTGCGGTAATATCCAGCCATGCCTGGGCTTCTCGATGCAGCCAGTCCGCAGTCCAGTCCGGGGCAACATAGGAGCCGTGCCCCCAAATTGAGCCCAATTGGTGGCCGCCCATAGAGCGCCAAACCAGTTGACCTTGTTCTATATCGCCTTGATTAAATACTGTCTGTCCATCGGCACCGACATAGGCTGCAGGTACCGGGGGTTTTTCTCTGTAGATATCACTGCCCAAACTCAATAACACAGTGAATGAAGCAATTAACACAACAAATAGTGCAGTTACGATCAGCTTGTGCTTTTTCATGAAATTCACCCTTCCAGGGATTTGCAATAATCGTAATTGTGTGTATTTAAAATAAGCAATGTGTCAATATTTGCAGAAGATGACTTAGTCTGACTGGACAGCCTTTGAGAATTTGCCAAAATCACGCAAAACGAGGGGCTTATTTTAAGACACGCGCGTATAAACCGATTTTTCAGAGAACCTCACTTTCCCTATGTCCATTTTTGGCACTTTGCAGGCAGTTGGTCGAGGAAAGTGTATCCATCCTCTTTGTATCTGATAAAATCAATTTTGAAATTGTCGAAACAACCGCTTCTGGTCCTGTATTTAACCCTTTCATCTGGTAACTGATTTTCCCCTGCCTATCCAGTACTGTAATCATATTGGAATGTGCTATGTCTTTTTTGTTATTGTTCATTGGTCTATAGCGAACACCCAATAGGGCAGAGAATTCAAGTACTTCATCTGGATTACCATTCAACATCAACCAGCGGCACTTATCCAGATCATGCTCCTGCATATAGCGTTTTAATACTTCCGGACTATCCCGCCCTGGGTCGAGGGAAATAAGGGTAAACTGAACATCCAGGATATCGGAAGAAGGTATTTTTTTCTCAATACTTCTCAATTTGGAAAGAATAACCGGGCAACTATGCTGGCAGTAAGTATAAACAAAGGCAATTATCTGCACTTTGCCCTGTAAGTCAGAAATAGATATTTCGTTACCGTTCTGGTCCCGCCATTGTGATTCAGCGTGGTAAACAGAGTCATCGGGAAGTTCAGCAAAGGACCAGGTTGAGGAGCATGGCAGAATGAATGCCATAAACCCTGTGATGATCGTTGTTATCCATTGGGCATTAAGATTCAGTATTTTGTGTTTGCGGGTTTGTGTTCTCCTGCGCGAGGAATGCTGACAAAAAAATCCCGATATAGAGTTTATGAGATCTGTGAGTAATATATATGATGTGGTCTCTACAAACGACGTAGATTGTATTATCCCGGTATTTTCGTTTTCAGTACCATCATTACTAGGATCATTGGTGCATGGGGTCAACTTGCTCATTACTTGCTCCGTGACTGTTGTGGGCTTTTAACTTCAAAGAAAGCGTTCCGAATGAATTGCCTTATTGCCCCTATAAATTTAACCAAAACCATGAAACTCATATCGTTCAATGCTGGTTTGCATCTATTGCGCAACGAAAACCCAGGGAGCGCATTGTATAGTTTGCGCGATAACTGCTGCGCAGTGCATAACGCATAAATGCGGCGTAATCGCTCGGGTCAACGGAGGAAACAGCACCGGCACCACAAAACAGGGATAGTTCCAGTTGTGTATCTCCACGGGATTCCCCGGTGACCAGTGCGGTATTGAAATCGTTAACCAGTTCCCAGATTACGCCGTGCATGCCATGCACACCCCAATAGTTGGCTGGAGTATCTTTTACGTTTGGTAGCAGATTGCCAGCGGGTCTGGAGTACCATTCCAGAATTTTTTGGCGGTACGCCGGGTCATTACGACCATTCCTGTTAGTGTCACTGGCTTGTGCGACATACTCCCATTCAGCAAGTGATGGCAGGCGCTTGCCAACAGATTTGCAATAGGCCCGCGCAGAAAACCAGGATACGTTAGTCACCGGGGCCTCAGCCAGTGTATCCATTTTCAGTGGAGTCATATGCTGTAGATAATTTCCATCGCTAAATACAGACTTGATATTATCTTTACTCCACTTTGGATTGTGCTGTGTAAAGGCATGGTAGCGCCGATTGGTAACAGCATAGCGGTCAAGCAAGAATGGCCTTACAATCGGCGAATCGGTGCTGTCCTTGAAAAGTGGTGTATAACGCCCACCGGGAATATAGGCCATTTCACTTTGAATCGATTTGCTGGATTGGTTTGCTCCCTGATCAGCCTCACCGAGGGTTGGCAGACTTATCAGCAAGGCAAACCCCAACAGGCCAGTTATTATCAAACGCCTGTTTTTCATTTTTCAATTCCAGCAGATCCTTAATATAGACGCTGCTTGGCAACTTGTTCAGGTGTGATTTCACCTCCATTGTTGCCCCAGGTATTTAACACATAGGTCAGCACATTGGCGATACTTTCGTCAGACAGTTGCACTGCTGGCATAACACCATCATATGCCTGTCCATTGACTGTGATTTTTCCCGAGAGCCCATTGAGCAGTACATCGATTGAGCGGTCGGGTTTTGCGAGTAAATAGTCAGATCCTGCCAGTGGAGGAAAGGCTCCGGGAATACCCTGACCGCCGGATTGGTGACAGGCCATGCAGTTTTGATCGTAGGTGCGCTTTCCAAATAATATGCGCTCTTCTTTGTTTCGGGCCCTGGCTGATGTACTACCACTTTCTGCAATGCTTTGAATACCCCCACCTTCAGGATGATAGACCGTATCTTCCTGCTTGCCAGAGTATAAAGCGAGGTCCTCAGTACCTTTAATTTTCAACATGCCCAGTGCACCCTTATTGAATGCACGAAAAATAGAATGATCGACTAGTATAAATGTGCCCGGCACATCCACGAGAAACTCCACGATTGCTGAGCCTCCGGCAGGAACAAGGGTTGATTGCACATGGTGATTAACCATATCACCACCTTCTACATATACCTTGTCAAAGATTTCACCGATGACGTGAAATGAAGAAACCAGGTTGGGCCCACCATTGCCCACATAGAGACGAACAGTCTCACCCACATTGGCGTGTATGGACTGATCACCCGTTGTCGATCCCACAGAGCCATTGAACACAACGTAGTCAGGGTTTTCAGACAGCGCTTTCTCCATATCAAAAGGTTGCAGACCTTCTTCTCCATACTTTCCTTTGGTATAGAATTCGCTTTGCATGATGTAAAATTCTTTATCTACCGGCGGCAAACCTTCTTTGGGCTCAACAAGAATCAGCCCATACATACCGTTGGCAATGTGCATACCAACGGGTGCCGTGGCGCAGTGATATACGTATAAACCCGGGTTCAGCGCCTTGAAAGAAAAGCGTGAAGAATGCCCTGGCGCGGTAAAGGATGAGGTGGCACCGCCACCGGGTCCTGTAACAGCATGCAAGTCTATGTTATGTGGCATTTTGCTCGACGGATGATTATTCAGATTAAATTCAACCTGATCACCCTCTCTAATGCGAATAAAGTTACCGGGTACCTGGCCACCAAATGTCCAGAAAGTGTAATCAACCCCGTCGCTCAGGCGACCAACCTTTTCTATTGTTTCAAGGGTGACAATCACCCTTGCCGGGTAGTCCCGAGCGATGGGGGGAGGCACGAGAGGTGCCGCCGTGAGCACTGCATGCTCAGTCGGAAGCTGGGAATCCGTCTCTGCAAATGCGGGCATACCTATCGACCAGATCATTCCTGCCAGAACAAACATCATAATGCCTACACTATCTATTTTGTATTTTCTGTTTGTCATCATTGCTATATCTCCCAATGGTTCGTTGCAATTTTTGAGCCTAATAACAGATACAGTAGTCACTAGGGACAGTTATCCTGGTGTATACACTGCCTGTTAAATTCAAATACAGTTATGTATAAAGAAGTTCCTCCCTCGAATTCTCAAGGTAAGGGTGGATTGGAAGCGATCGACAATAGTCAGAAAGCCAGGCCCTTAAACCAGTGAACGGGTGGCATCTACCTCTCATAAAGCCTTTGAGTGAACCATAGGTGTTTGTCTGGACGGTGCTGGCCCAAGTAAGCACTACTCCCGGTGTTCAGGAGAACGGCTGTAGGCCAGTAGAGTCTTCGAACTTATTCGCAGTGCTTTACACCGTTTGCAGGTACAGTTGGATCGTGCTGCATAATTACAGCGGCTATTGATATCCATCAATGTGAATTTTAAGCGTTTCATACAACCAACCTCAGCTATGCATGGTACAAAAATACCCACAATAAATGCGTGGTCTTTAAGCATACAACCATGGTGATACACAGGCCTCTGTATTCTTAGAGCCGATTACAGTGCTAGAAAGTCTGTGCCAGCTGGATGAGGTGCTACCAAGCTCCCATTGTGTGGGATGCTATGTCTTCAATAAGTGCTTTTCACCTCAGATACTATTCTAGAATATGGTTGAAACAGGATCTTGATTTATATCAATTAAGGTGGCGACTATTGACATAACCGAAGCTGTGAAAAAGAAATAGATTCTGCTATCTCACGGGAAATATTTCTGCTTAGGCCTGACTCTGTCAGAGCCGATCGGGTAATGTCCAGAAAAGAGCAATCAACCAGTAACTTTATGGAGTGCAGAAAAGTAGTTCCTGAGGCCAGTGATCCTCCAGTATTGTTGATTCGGGTAGAAGTTTTGCAAGTGGCTGGGTGGGCTAGGTAATATTTCAAATTATCGGTACCTTTACAGCAAACTTTATAAGTTGTTCTGTAATTTACAAATTTTAAAAGGGTGAAATTGTTTCTGCTTATAGCCAATGCCAAATTGAGGAGGTGCGGAAAAAATGATTTTTGTATAGGATAGGGTTTTCTGATTGGTCAAAGTCAATAGTAAAATCAGGCTGCACTTTTTATAAACATATACACTTTGCTTTAAATTTCCGAATTGTTACAGAGTGTTTGTCGATAGCCTTTCCAAAAACTTTCAGGATTAATTACATGAATCATCCAAAGTACCATTAAAGCAGATCCGAAAAATACTGCCGCCTATGACCATCTGGCGTCCACCCAGGTGTCGCAGGACAAGCTGGAGGCCGCCGCGTCTACCTATCGTCGCCGCATTCGCAACCAGCCCAGTGTGGCAGCTTACGCGGAGTTGGCCAGAGTGCTGGCGCGTCTTGGGCACCATGATGCGGCTCGCCGGGCCAGGGTGAATGCGAAAGCAATGCGCCATGGCAAAAAGGTGGTGCAATAGGCCGGCACCGCGGTAGCTTTGCGCAAACAGATCAATGAGGAATTTCCAGGCTGGATTTGTCGCTGTGTCACCTGGGCGGAAATCCGCTCGGGCCTGGCCATTGCAAGTTCTGTCGGCAATAGTTCCATCGGCGCAGAATAACCTTACCTGTCCGCCTGATCTTACCTATTCTCTATGGGAAAATTCCACCCATGTATACCCCTAAGGTATCCCTAAAGCACTTGAGAGTTCCACAGCACTTTCGGAGTGCCAGGCGGCTCCATTACCGGATAAGAATGATGCGTGTGAATCAGACAGTGAAAACATTTCTTTTGCGGCGCATATTTTTCAGTGTACTGCTGCAGCTTCCCTGCCTCTCTCTTGCCAGTGAGCAAAACCCCGCGAGCGTTGTCACCAAAAAGGCAAATCAGAAGGTCCTGAAAGCGCTGCCCTTTGATCATCGGCAGGACTTTGAAGACATTAAGCGCGGATTTATTGCCCCACTACCGGACAATGGTATCATCAAGAACGATCAAGGGGATCCAGTTTGGGATCTGGGCGCTTATCAATTTGCACGGGGTGAAGTGGCACCTGATACCGCCAACCCGAGCCTGTGGCGCCAGCTACAGCTGATCTCAGAGGGGGGGCTTTACAGGGTGACCCCACGTATCTACCAGGTGCGCAGTGCCGATCTCTCCAATATCAGTTTTATTGAAGGCGATAGCGGCGTCATTGTCATGGACCCACTGATATCGGCGAAAACCGCCAAAGCGGCACTGGAATTATACCGACAGCATCGCGGTAACCGGCCGGTGGTTGCGGTGATTTACACCCACAGCCATGTAGACCATTACGGCGGCGTGCGCGGTGTAGTAGACGAGGAGGAGGTTAAGTCCGGCAAGGTCAAAATCATTGCCCCCGAAAATTTCCTGATAGAGGCGGTCAGTGAAAATGTCTTCGCCGGTAATCATATGGCGCGCCGGGCCAGCTTTATGTACGGCAACCTGATTTCCAAAGACCCTAAGGGCACCCTGGGTGCAGGACTTGGCCTGGAAACCTCCACGGGCACGGTCACCCTGATCGAGCCCACAGATACGATTACAAAAACTGGCCAGACCCTCAAGGTTGATGGCCTGACCTTTCATTTTTTAATGGCGCCGGGTTCTGAAGCGCCGGCGGAGATGCATTTCTTTGTGCCCGAGTTAAAGGCGGTCACCGCCGCCGAAAATGCCACGCACACATTACACAATCTCTATACACTGCGCGGTGCCAAGGTGCGCAATGCACGGAACTGGTCCCGCTATCTCAATGAGACCCTGCAGCGCTGGGGAGAGAAAGCGGAAGTATTGTTTGCGCCACACCACTGGCCCACCTGGGGGAAGGAGAATGTCGTCAACCATCTGAAGAAGCAGCGAGACCTGTACAAGTACCTCAATGACCAGACCCTGCGCCTGGCCAACCATGGTTATAACATGATTCAAGCGGCCGAAATGATGGCGTTGCCACCGGAACTGTCCCAATATTGGGCCAACCGCGGCTACTATGGCAGTGTCAATCACGATACCCGGGCTGTGTGGAATTATTATCTCGGTTTTTTTGACGGCAACCCCGCACGCCTCTACCCGATGCCACCCACTGCCGCCGGCAAAAAATATGTACAGTATATGGGGGGAGCGGCGAATATTATTCAGCAGGCCAAGCGGGACTACAATGCGGGAGAATACCGCTGGGTAGCGGAGGTGCTGGACAAGCTGGTGTCCGCCGAACCCAACAACCGTGCGGCGAGGGATCTCTTGGCAGATGCCCTGGAGCAGATGGGGTACCAGCAGGAAAATGGAACCTGGAGAAATTTCTTCCTGAGTGGTGCCAAGGAGCTGCGCGATGGCATTGAACGGTTGCCTGTGTCCCTGACTGCCAGTGCCGATACCATCCGTAGTATGCCCACTGAATTGATTTTTGATTACCTGGGGATTCGCCTGAACGGTCCCAAGGCCACGGGTAAGCAGATTTCTATCAATATCACCCTGCCGGATACCAATGAGCACTATGCCCTGGTGCTGGAAAATGCGGTGCTGAATTATGCGGCACCGGTGAGCAGCCCCCACTGCAGCGTCACCATTCAACGCAGCGACCTCAACGACATCCTCCTCGGTACCGCGACCCTGCAGGAGAAAATCCGGGATGGCTCGGTGAATGTCGAAGGAGATGCAGAACAGCTGAGGTTATTGCTGTCTCTAATGGATCAGTTCGACTTCTGGTGGAACCTGGTTACGCCCGAGCCTATGGACAAACAGTCCCTGGAAGCGTCTTGATCAGCGGCCCATTACCTGGGATACAGGGTGAACAAAAAACACCGCTGTACTGCCCGGCCATATGTGGTATAGTGGCGCAGCTGGGATTACTCAGCTGCGTCATTTGTAGGTCGGTAACACTCCGACATCCCCACCGGAACGACTCTCAAATTCTTCCCGGAATTTTCTACTGAATGCCGCGCACCGGTTTTGCCGGTGAATAGACGGCTGTGTGCACCGGGCGCCACCTTGCTCGGATTGCCGACCCCGCTTTCTTTCCTGGCACCCCTCGGCGGGTGCGTTTGATTGCGCCTGTAGCGCAGTTTGAGGTTCTTTATGTTGTTTGAAAATCTGGGTCTGACCCAGGATATTGCCCGCGCCGTTGCGGAGCAGGGATACCGCACTCCTACACCGATCCAGGCCCAGGCTATCCCGGCGGTGATGCAGGGCGGGGATGTGATGGCGGCGGCCCAGACAGGCACCGGAAAAACGGCAGGTTTTACACTGCCGTTGCTGCACCGCCTGAGCGCGGGTCAGCGCGCCTGCAAAGGTCAGGTTCGCGTTCTGGTGCTGACGCCCACACGGGAGTTGGCCGCACAGGTATATGAGAATGTGCAAAGCTACAGCAAATACCTGCCAATGCGCCACACAGTGGTGTTTGGTGGGGTCAAGATCAATCCACAGATCTCGCGATTGCGTGGCGGCACCGATATGCTGGTGGCGACACCGGGGCGTTTGCTGGATCTGCACAGCCAGGGCGCTATCCACTTCGACCAGTTGGAGGCCCTGGTACTGGATGAAGCCGACCGTATGCTGGATATGGGCTTTATCCACGATATTAAACGGATATTGAAACTACTGCCCCGCGAGCGCCAAACCCTGCTGTTTTCCGCAACTTTTTCCGCAGAAATCCGCCAGTTAGCCAAAGGGCTGGTCAACAATCCTCTGGAGATCGATGTCAGCCCCCGTAACTCCACCACTGCAACCGTACGCCAGACTCTACACCCGGTGGACAAGGCGCGAAAAACAAAGCTGTTGAGTCATCTGATCCGCAAGCATCACTGGCACCAGGCCCTGGTGTTCAGCCGCACCAAACACGGTGCCAATCGCCTGGTAAAACAGCTGGAGGCAGATAATATCCGTGCTGTGGCGATCCACGGCAACAAGAGTCAGAATGCCCGCACCCGCGCGCTGGCGGAATTTAAGGCAGGCAAGGTACAGATCCTGGTTGCCACGGATATTGCTGCGCGAGGGATCGATATTGACCAACTGCCCCAGGTGGTGAACTTCGACCTGCCCAATGTGCCGGAAGATTACGTACACCGGATTGGTCGCACGGGACGTGCCGGTGCCCACGGACAGGCAGTGTCTCTGGTGAGCGCTGATGAATTCAAACAGTTGCGGGATATTGAACGCCTGATTGGTAAAGCAGTGCCACGTGAAGAGGTCGAGGGTTTCGAGCCCGACCATCAGGTGCCGGCCTCCGGCAGTCCGCGGCGCAGTGATGGGCAAAGACAGCGCCCTGAACGCCAGAAGCGCGCAGGGGGTGTGCGCGGGAAAGGCCGTCACTGCGGTGATCGCACGAGTAGGAGTCGCGCCGGGCGCCGCGGGAACAGGGAGGGTACTCCCATCCATTCTGGATATTAGGCTCAGAGGCCACATCGATGCGTGAGTGGAAAAGGGCTATACACCGGGTTTTCAGTTAGCTGGTGTATACAGCGGCGCTATGATTGTGCGACGCGGTGCTTGAGTATGATGGTCCCCCCACCGTTGGGCGGGGAGACCATGGATGCGGAAAAAAGCAGAGTGCAGGTGATCTCAAACGATAAAAATAGCTGTCGTGGTTGGTCTATCAGTGTAGAGGCCGGAGTGGTTACTCCTCTCCCTCAGGTTTGAGCTTTTGGGATTCTGTAATCTGAAGCATGCGCTTTTCGCCGCGCTCTCCCCGGATTTTTACTCTGTCGCCGGATTTCATCCCTTTTTTCTTGATTTCCTCCGCATCAATAAAATAGTAGTTGCCAGTCTGCTCATCTTTGAGAGAGAAGCGGTGCTCCGATTTTCCGGATTCAAAATCCTCGACAATAATCTCTTCCAAAGTACCGGTGACGACTTCTTCCGCCTGGGCGAAAAGGGAAAAGTGCAGTCCGGCTAACAGCGCTAGAACTCGAAGCATAATATCCACCTTATCGGTTGTTACCATTGTGAAGTAATTATTCGCTATAACTGACGGCAATGACTGCTGACTGGTTTTCAGCAATTCGGGACTTATATTCAATTTTCAATCCTATTGCCTCATCGGTAAAGTCATCTCCAGGCTGCGCAAGTACAGCAACATGATTGGAAGTTCTACCATTGAGGTAATGAACTGTCACTGAATGCGCATAATGTGGCCGGGGATTGAGCTCATTGTGTGCCACATGGTAATTGACATAGTAATGACTCTGGCCATTGCTGCTGCCGGTACTCTCCACTTTAAGTTGCTGTGGCAGGGTGCCGGACCGATCCCCGGCAGTCAGCTCAATGGCCTGTATTTCCAGGTCCTGGGAACTGTTTGAGGCCTGCTCTACGGTAACCGTGTATTCCGGGAATAAGCGATACCAGTCCATATATTCCCGGTGCGCGCTGCCAAACAGCCTTGACTCGGAGCGGTTGCCCATAAAGGCGCCGCCGGTGCCGTACTCATCCTCGCCATTGTCGTTGGTATCCCCATCATTGTTACTGTCCCAGCCAGCGTGGCCGAGGCCGATATTGTGCCCCAGTTCATGTCCCATGAGCAGCTGATCCGAGTCGGAAGCCACCATACTCCACCTTCCGCCCACGGCGGCAACGCCGTACCCTATAAGACCTTCGCGATACGCGGCCCGGGGGTATATGTAGACTTGGTGACGCCATTTGTTCAGCGCCAGAGGTGCGCCGTTCTCATCGACAAGGTTGTTTTCAGCCCACTGGTAGGCCATGTTACGCCATGTATGGCCGCTGTCTGTGTACTCCCCTTGCTGACCGGCTTTGGCGCGGGCTGCTGCGTCTGCAATACTCAGGATGCCGCTATTCTGGCTGTCCGGAATATCAAAGCGAATGCAATCAACGGAACTTTCCTCCCTGTTGGCCTCGCCGTAGCAGTAGTGCTGGAGGGTGTTGTCACTCACGCGGTGACGAAGGAATTTCAACTGGCCCAGGGAGTTTTCCCGATAGGTGTTATCGAGGGAATCCACATCATTGAAGACCATATCCGCAATATCAGAAATGTCGGCCCGATCTGTGGCCAGCGCATCGGAAAAATTCATCAATATAAAAACAATACTGCTTTCTGTGGGCTCAAGGGTGGCAATGGAGAAGACAACGGTTTGCTCTGTGTCATCGCTTAATGTAAATGTGATGGAATCCTCGGTGAGATCCCCTTTCCTGATGCTGTCCGCTTTACTATTCAGTGTGTATTCCCAGTCGCCACTTTCGGAAAGTTTGAAATCGCCATAGCTTCCGGCAACGGTGCCACTGACAAACACCGGGGTGTTGCCATCTACATCATTCAAAGACAGCCTGCCTGTGGCGAACTCCTTGCTGTCCACTACCATCATGGCCAGAGGTGATTCGGGCTGGAAGGTGTAGGGATCGTCAAAACCGGTGATGGAAATAGTGATTTTTGTGGTGCGACTGCCACCGGCGACACCAACGGTAAATGCCTCGCTTGCCTGTTCGCCACCATTCAGGGGGTCTGCGAGTTCGCCCTCCAGGGTATAGGTCCAGCTGCCATCTTCGGATGTTTCCAGATTGCCATAGGTACCCTGGAAGTTATTTGCCTCAAAGGTCTGGTTGGCATTGGTGCTATCGGTTAGCTTGCCGGTGGTTGTGGTCTCGCTGTTTTCCAAAACACGGCCTTCGCCACCGCTGATCACCCCCGGCGTTTCCGTATCCGTATCACCTCCACTGGTGGAGCCGCCACCGCCACCACAGGCAGTAAAGGTAACAGACAGGCTGATTGCGACAAGGAGCCTTAAAGCAGTATTCATGATAGTTCCGACCAATTGGTTTGTGCTTGGTTATACGGGGGTCAAATTATAGGAAT